>JBFJYU010000182.1:0-6902 GCA_041622435.1 Thermoplasmatota archaeon
CATGAAGGTCGGGCTGGCTTCGAGCGCCAGCGTGGGCGCGTCGCCCAGGTCGGAGAACAGGTCGCTGCAGTTGCGCCGCGATTCGTTCAGGTCCTCCATGACGGCGACGGTGCCGCTCGTTTCGTACGTGGCACCGCCCCACGAGGCTTGCACGACGAAGCCCATGCCGCCAGGCGCGTCGAAGGTATGGCTGGCCGTGTACAATCCGTCGCCCGCCGTCTCGTCCGGCGCGACGCCGTCGTCGCGAGCGGACAGGGGGCTGCCGGAGCCCACCGTGACCGACACGGTCGCTCCGGGAATGGGGCTGCCGTCGGCCGTGGGCGCCACCACGAAGTCGTAGGCCTGGGCGACCAGCGCCCGGCCAGCGGAACGGATGTCCAGGGTGGCCGTCGTGTCGAGGACCAAGTGGCTGACCATCGGGCCCTCGTTCAGGCCGGCGACCTCCAGCTTCCAGTCCCCGGCCGCGGCGCCCGGCATGTCGAGCCGCGTCGCCGGCTCGCCCAGCTCGGTGATGGCGATGGCCTGGATCCAGGACTCGTCGGGGCTGCCCAGCGTCCATGTGGCTCCGCCCGGCGCCGTCAGCGTGACGGTTGTGCCGTTCTCGGCCCCCAGCACGATCAACGAGGCGTCGATGCCGCCGGGCGCCCGCCACTGGTAGCGCACGGAGACTTTGTTCCCGTCCGCCTCGGCGTCGATGTACAGGGGCGGTTCGTACTGGTCGAGGGGCGCGGCCTGAGCCTCTGCGCCGGCCGCGCCGTCGGCAATGGGCGTGTTCTGGCAGACATCGCGGTCGTTGCCGGCCAGGAAAACCAATGCGTCCGCCTGGACGCGGGGGCCGCGGGGGAGGTCGTTGTGCTCCGCGCGGTGGGTGCTGCTGGTCGAGTAATCGACGCCCAGGTTGTCGTACAACCTGTAACAGACCAGGTTGTCGTAGTTGTGGGTGGAACTCTTGGTGGAGACGATCCCGTCGCCGCCAACGAGCATCTGGCCCCCTTGCAGGAAGTACCGCACGTCCTGTGTTGCAAACCGGGGGTTCAGGTCCTCCAGGATCGGGTTGCCGTCCTTGATGCGCATCAGTTCCAGGTCGGCCATGACGGACAGGTGGGGGTCGTCGTTGTAGAAGTCCCAGGAGCGGTACGCGCCGACGCTGTCGCGCCACCAGCGCTCGATGTCCGAATCGCGAAACAGGTGGTGGTCCCAGAGGTAGCTGCCGCCGCGCGACAGGTAATACGCGGAGCAATCCAGTTGGGCGCAACTGGCGACGCGAACCCGGGAGTCCTGGTACTTCGCGTTGACGCGGGCCAATCCACTGCCGTAGTGGGGCGTACCAATCGTCACGAGTCCATCAATCAATTCGTCGGGATCGTACGTTTCCTTTCCGTAGGTGCCGCCCGCCTGGTCTGTGAAGGCATCCTCGACCGGGCCCGGGAGGCTGGCGCCGCGACGGTTCTCCTCCAGGCTTGGCAGGAGGTCCTCGATCAGGTAGCGGGACACCAGGCCGCCCATGCTGTGGGCGACGATGTTCACGGGGCCGTCGTAGGCAAACGGCGCGCCCCGCTCGGCGGGCTCATCGCGCATCGTGAAGATGGCGTCCAGGACCCGCAGGGAGGAGACACGGAAATCGGCCTTGGCGTTGTAGCGCACGTTCGTAAACGGGTCGCCGCCGTACCACGCCCAGGGGTCCTGCCCAAGGACGAGTTGTGCCCGGTCGCGCATGCCCGACTCCATGGCATTGCCCCAACTCGCCGTCAACTCGTAGTTGGACAGATTCGGGGCCTTCCGCCAGCCCCGCACCATGACCGTCGGGGGCGCCACCAATTGGGCCTGGGCCGCGTCAAGGTCAAGGCCCCAGGGCTCCGAGGTGCCGGGGCGGTTCTCGGGGACCAACCGGTAGGCGGCTGACTCCTGGTCGAGCCCGAAGTCGTCAATGGACCCGTGCAGGCGAGCCACCAGGTTGAGGCCCCACGGGGCGTCGTCGGGGATGGTTACCTGGCCACGGATCATGTCGATGTCCTGCCAGAAGCCGCCCTGGTACCGTTGCAACCGCGCGATGTCGAAGGTTGTGCCCTCGTAATTGCTGTAGTCTGTCTGAGGGCTCAACACCTCAAGGTCGAACTCCATCCAGAACGAGCAGGCGCCCTCACAGTCCACCTTGTCGTGGTGGCGGAAGTTGCCCCAATCCAGGTTGAACGTGGGCCGTGCCGGCGTTCCAATGACATCGGTGTAACCGTAACGCGGCGAGTTGCAGTACAGGTAATCGCCGGGCTGGCCCGTGAGTGTGCAGATTGGCGGGGCCCGGATGGTCATGACGCCCGAGCCCGCCGAGAACGTCGTGCCGGCAGCCACAACGCTTAGGGAGCCCGGCCCCCAGGTGTCGTTGAGCGACGCGACCCGGTAGAAGTAGGAGGTGGCAAGCTCCAGCCCGGCATCCACTAACGATCGCTGTGTCGTGTTCCCGATGGGCATGTACGGGCCCGCGAGGTTGTCGGCGCGGTAGACCTGGTACCCGTCGAGGCCGCCGTAGCCTTCGTCGCGGGGGGGCGTGGACCAGGAAACTGTCAGTTCGTCCTGGCTGGGGCCGGCCTTGACGCTCACGCTGGACGGTGGGTTGGGCGGGTGGTCGGGCGCCACCCAGGCGTGGTCCTGGCCGTACCCCCCGTCGCCCCAGCAGTGGACGTTGCCACTGGACAGCAACGCGCAGGTGTGCCACATGCCGGTGGCAACCGCCACGGCGTCGCCAACGGTGTAGTCCCGGCTCTGGCCATCCGAGTTGTTGCCGAAGCAGTCGATGGTGCCATTGGCGACCAAGATGCAGGTGTGGTACCGCCCGGTGTCCACGGCGATGGCGTCGCCGCCGCGGTAGTCGGTGGCCTGGCCGTAGTTGTCGCGACCCCAGCACTCCACGTTGCCGTTGTCGAGCAAGGCGCAGGTGTGGAAGCGGCCGCCCGCAACACTGACCGCGTCGCGGCCGTAGTAGTGGTTGGCGCCACCGTAGCCGTTGTAGCCCCAGCACCGCACGTCGCCGTCGGCGCGCACCGCGCAGGAATGGAACTCGCCCACGCCGATGGACACGGCGTCGCCGCCGTTGTAGTCGCCCGACTGGCCGTTGGCGTTGCTGCCCCGGCAGTCCACGTTGCCAGCGGCCGTCAGAACACAGGTGTGCGAGTCGCCGCCGGCCACCTGCACCGCGTCGCCAGCCGTGTAGTCCCAGCGCTGCCGGTTGTTGTTCTCTCCGTAACAATGCGTGTTGCCATTGGTCTTGACCACGCAGGTGTGGAAGCCGCCGGCGTCGATGGACACCGCGTCGCCACCGGTGTACGGGTCGGCCTGGCCCCAGTGCTCGTAACCCCAGCATTCGGCATCGCCATCCATCAGGACGCAATTGTGGTAGCCGCCAGACGTCAACTGCGGCGCCGTGACGTGACTCGCGCCACCCGGACTGGCCAACAGGACGCTTGCAATCATGCACGCGGCAAGCATCAAGGCGAGGCTGCGCGAGCGTGGAGAACCTGATCGTGATTGACTTCGCATCGAAAACTACCACCAGCCGCCAGGCGCCCGTGGCGCGACGACGCGCACGCCATCCCCGACCACCACTAAAACCGCCATCCATCCGCAACCCGCGCTGGGCAGGAAAACACCGGCAGGCGGCGCAGGTGGCGCAGGCTGCGACCAGCCTCGGCGACTCACCGGCGCTTCAGGATCGATCCGAGGACGCCGCGCACGATCTGGCTGCCGACGCCGCGGCCCAGTTGCGTGCCCAGCGAACGGAGCGTGGACTTGGCAACCGCCTCGCCGATACTCTGGGAGCTCCGGCCCCGGCCACTGGCCTTGGAGGCGGTTCTTGCGCTCGACTTCCCCGCCCCCTTCCTCGCAGCCTGCCCCGCCGCATTCCCCGCCGCCTTCCCCCCTGGCACGGCCGCGCCCGCCTGCGCTCGAACCGCGAGTTGCTCGTAGGCCGACTCCCGGTCCGCCTCGGTGTCGTAGCGCCCCCGCAGCGGGGAGCGCTCCAGGATTTCCTTGCGCCGCGCAGCGGTGATCGGCCCCATCTGCGACCGCGGAGGGCACACCAGCGTCCGCTGCACGACGGTCGGGCGCCCCTTCTCGTCAAGAACCGAAACCAGTGCCTCTCCCGTCCCCAGTGCCCCCAGCACGGCCACCGTGTCCAACTCAGGGTTGCGTCGAAACGTCTGCGCCGCCGCACGCACAGCCTTCTGGTCCCTCGGCGTGAAGGCCCTCAGTGCGTGCTGGACCCGATGGCCCAATTGGCCAAGAATCTCGTCCGGAATATCAAGGGGGTTCTGCGTCACGAAGTAGACGCCAACGCCCTTCGACCGGACCAGGCGGACCACCCGCTCCACTTTTTCCAGCAGGCCTTTGGGCGCATCCCGGAACAATAGGTGCGCCTCGTCGAAGAAGAATACCAATTTGGGTTTGTCAGGATCCCCGACCTCGGGCAACTCCTCGAATAATTCGGACAGCAGCCAGAGCAGAAAAGTGGCGTACAGGCGCGGATATTCCATCAGGTCGTGGGCGGCCAGGATATTCACCAACCCGCGCCCATCGGGCGTCGTTCGGATGAAATCCCGAATGTCCAGGGCGGGTTCGCCGAAGAACTCCTCGGCGCGCTGCTGCTCCAAAACGAGAAGCCGCCTTTGGATCGCCCCAACAGAGGAAGGGCTGACGTTTCCATAGGTCGCAGACAACGATTTGGAATTCCTGGAAACATGAGCCAGCATGGCCCTTAGGTCCTTCAAGTCGAGCAGCAAGAGGCCTTGCTCGTCAGCCACGCGAAAGGCGATGTTGAGAACACCCTCCTGCGTTTCGTTCAGATTCATCAATTGTGCCAGAAGCAGTGGGCCCATTTCGGAAATGGTCGTCCTGATTGGGTGCCCCTGGCGCCCGAAAAGGTCCCAGAAAATGACGGGCGAAGGACCAAAAGCAAAAGCATCCAGACCAATCTTGGTGATCCGTTCAGCGATTTTGGGATGGGGCTTTCCGGACTCGGCCAAGCCGGCGAGATCCCCCTTCACGTCGGCCATGAAGACGGGCACCCCCTGGGCCGAAAAGCCTTCGGCGAGAACCTGCAAGGACACCGTTTTTCCGGTCCCCGTGGCGCCGGCGATCAAACCGTGGCGGTTGGCCTGGCGCAACAGAAGCCGGGGCGGGATCGCCGCGCCCCCGATCAGGATGGATGCCTCGGCCATCGTCGTGCATGGACTCTTGGCACACTGGGCAAAAAGGGCGTGTCAACGCCACCGAAGGCCGCTTTGGGGCTTGGGTGGGTCCGCCGTGTGGGCCCCCCGGCGGTGGCGCGGGCTGTGGCGTGCAGCACCCGGATGCCGGCGCCGGCACGATCAAGTTGGCGACCCCGATGCCCATTGGCGCCATGGCCATCGACATCGTTGACCTGGCACTGGATTTCATCGCGGCCTACGGCTTGATTGCGATGTTCATCCTTCTGGTGCTCGACGGGGCCCTGCTGCTTCCTGTGTTTCCGGGCGAAATCATTCTCATCATGGCCGTGGCGGCGTACGCGCACGACCCGGCGAGTCTGTTGATGCTCATCGCTGTCGCCAGCGCCGCGGGCTTGCTGGGCAGCCTCATTTTGTACAGTGTCACACGCGGCGGCGGCCGGCGATTGGTCGAACGCTACCCGAAATTCTTCATGATGCCGCGGCGGCGGCGCGAGCGCCTGGAACGGATCTTCGGGCGCCCGGCGGGACAGAGCCTGGTCCTCTTCCTGCGGCTGGTGCCGCTGACGCGGATCCTAGTCAGCATCCCGGCCGGCTTGGCCAAAATGCCGCTGGTGCGATTCGTGGTGTTGTCCACGATTGGGCTCGGGGCGTATCACGCCGGTTTCCTGTGGCTGACGTACGAGGCCAACCGGCCCGGCAGTACGATTGCGACCCAAAAGGAGCAGTTGCAGGACGCGTACGCCAGCCCGGCGTGGGATTTCGTGCAAACGAACGCGATCGTGACGGGGGCGCTGGTGTTGGCGCTCGGCGTGGTCCTCTCGGCTCGGGCCTCGGCACGCATGTACCGCGCCCACCCCGAGGAAACGTCCGGATCACTCATCGGAACCCTGTCCGTGGCGGTGTTGACGTGGGGCGGCGTGGTCTTGGCCATCGCGACGTACGCCGATGTGGACACGCTGTTTGCGCTGGCCGCCGTGGGCGGTGTCGATGTCGCGGCGACGGCCGCGCGTTTTGGCCTCGGCCCCATCCAGGCGCTCCTGGCGGTCGCCGCCGCCTCGACCCTGTTGGGCTTGTTGCTGGGCCGGATCCGGCGGGCGGCGAGGCAGCGGCACGAGCACCGCTTGTGGACGCACCGTGTGATGGCGCGCGTCGAGCAACGGGAGCACGAGGGCGAGGCTCGGCGGGCTGCGGGCCCCGCGGCACCCGCGCCGGCGCCGACCCTGTTCAGCACATCCCACGAGAGCACGGTTGAGGCGCGACCACGACAGGAGTCGGAGGGCGAGGAACGGGACTGGGTGCACGAAATCGATGCCTGGCCGCCGCCGGAGGCCGACGACGAGGCGTGGCCGGAGGCGCGCGAGGAACCCGACCAGACCGACGAACCCGAGCAGCCGGACGACCCGGACGAGGACCACGACCGGGCCGACGAGGCGGCGGAAGACGCGAAGGACTCCGCAGCCGACGACGCTTCCAAAGGCGTCGATGCGGACGAACAACAGCGCTGATGCCAGGGTGGCGACCGGCTCCGCCGGGCTGCGGCCATCCTTGGCAACCCCCTCGCGGCCGGGGCCATGGACGAGGACCCCCCGACGCAGTTGGTCTCCGGGTGATCGAGCCGGAGGCCCTATGCGGGAACCGGGATTTGTGCCCAAGCGCGTCGGGGACGCGCCCGGGCTCCCCCTCGCAGGGCTCGAGGCAAACCCC
>JBFJYU010000183.1:0-6805 GCA_041622435.1 Thermoplasmatota archaeon
CGTGCGTGGCCCGCCATGGTGATGGGGACATCGACGGTGTCAGCGACCTGGAAGCGGGCCCGGCCCCGGCGCAACTCGATGATGCCGTCGGCGTAAGTGACGACGACGTTTTCCGGGTCCGCCTCCAGGTGGGTTGCCAGCGCCGGATGCTCCGGGTCCATGCTGAACAGGATGACACGGCCCTTCATGCGGCCGTCCGTGTGCAGGGACAGAGCCAACGAATCGTCAGCGTTGAGCACGGCGGTGCCAGCCGCGTCGGGGACCGTGCCCTTGAGCCGCAGCAGGTCTTCGAGGTCGTGGATGTCGCCCTCGCCGATGTGGTCGCGGCCGACATTGAGCAAGACGCCGACGTCGACGCGGTCGGCGCCCATGCCGCGCCGCAGGATGCCGCCGCGGGCCACTTCGATAACCGCGTGGGTCACCGTCGGCTCGCGCAGGACCGTCTGGGCACCCATGGGGCCCGAGTAGTCGCCGCGCAGGATCACCTGGTTTTCAACCTCAACGGAGCCGGTGGACGCGAGGCCAACCCGGCCGCCGGCGTACTTGAGCACGTGGGCGATGAGCCTGGAGGTCGTTGTCTTGCCGTTGGTGCCGGTCACGGCGACCGTGGGGATGCGGCCGTCGTCGCCGTCCGGGAACATCATGTCCACGATGGGCTCCGCCACGTTGCGGGGAGTGCCATTGGTGGGTTCCAAGTGCATGCGCAGCCCAGGGCCGGCGTTGACTTCGACGATGCCGCCGCCGGTTTCGTCCAGCGGCGCGCGCAGGTGGGGGGCCACGACATCAATGCCCATGATGTCAAGGCCCACGATGCGCGCCACCCGCTCGCTCATGAACCGGATCGACGGGTGCATCTCGTCCGTGACATCGGTGGCCGTGCCGCCGGTGGACAGGTTCGCCGTCGACTTCAGGATGACTTCCTGGCCTGCGGCCGGCACCGACTCGAGCGTCAGTTCCTGCACGCGCAGCATGCGCTGCGTGTTCCCGTCGATAGTGATGCGGGTGAGGACCTTCTCGTGACCGAAGCCCCGGCGCGGATCACTGTTGACCGCGTCGATGAGCTGTGCGATCGTGTGCTCGCCATCGCCGACGACGTGGGCCGGGTCGCGGCGGGCGGCCGCCACGAGCTTGCCGTCAATGAGCAGGATTCGGTGGTCGCGGCCGACCAGGAACCGCTCGACGACCACGGTGTCGTGGTGCATGCGGGCGGCCTCGTAGGCAGCCTCCAACTCTTCCTCGTCCTGGACGTCCGTCGTGATGCCTCGGCCGTGGTTAGCGTCCAGTGGCTTGACGACCACCGGGTACCCCACGCGCCGGGCGATGCGCTTGGCCTCGGACAGGTCATTCACGGCCTCGCCCTTGGGGACCGCGATGCCCGCCTCGTCGAGCAGGCGCTTGGTCCACGACTTGTCAGCGGCCACGGCGACGCCGAGGGCGGTGGTCGCGCCCGTCATGCTCGCCTGGATGAAGCGCTGCTTGTGGCCCTGGCCGAGCATCACATGGGATTGGCTGTTGATGCGTTGAACCGGAATGCCCCGCGCCTTGGCCTCATCGACGATGCTCGCCGTGCTGGGGCCAAACAGGTTGCGCTCGCGGATCTCCTTGAGTTCCTGGACGATCGCCGGGATGTCGACGGGCCGATCGTCGATCAGCGCCGCGAGCACCTCGACGGCCCGCTCGCCGGCGACCAGACCGCACTCCTCGTCGATGTGACGGTAGACGACGGAGTAAACGCCGCGCGTCGTGGTTTCCCGCGTCTTGCCGAAGCCGACATCCATGCCAGCGAGGTTCTGCAACTCCAAGGCCAGGTGCTCAACGATGTGACCCGCCCAGGTGCCGCGGTCCAGCCGCTGGAAAAAGCCACCCCGAACGCCGGGGCTACAGCGGTGGGCAACGAGACTTGGCATCGCCGTTTTGATGCGTTCCGGCAGGCCCGGAATCTCGTCGCTCGGCGAGTCCTCTAGCGCCCCGATATCGAGGAGCATGTAGGTCACCGGGAACCGGGCATAGAAGTTGGGACCCCGAAGGGCACGATGGGCGACGATCTCCATCAGTCCCACTCCATTTGACGCGGCCAGATAACCGCTGCCCTACACGGGTTGCCGCACGCGGGGGCGCGGCGCCGTGGAATCGGGACGGCAAAAGCTCGCAGGGCAACCGGTACGCGCGTCATGGCGGACCTCAGGCGAGGGTCTGGTCCTCGTGGTCGCGCTCGATCCGGCGCGCCTCGGGGCGCAGGTAGCGGCGCTCGTCCATGTCGTAGCCGTGCCCCTTGGTCAGTGTGTGGACCTGGACGCCCTCTTCGGCGATGGCACTGCCCATGGTGACATCCGTCACGTTGCTGTAGCGCATGCCGTGGCCGTCGACGACGACGATGACGCCGCTGCCGATGGCCTCCAGGCGGTTGCCGTCGCGCACGACGACGCCCGTATCCTCGTCGAGACCGAGGCCGATGACGCCCGGATTGCCTGTAACGACTTCGAGGAGGCGACTGAAGCGACCCCGCTGGGTGAAGTGGCTGTCGACGACGGCGTTTCGGATGAGGCCCATGCCGGGCGTCATCTGGACGGTGCCTTTGCGCATCGCCATGCCGGCCCGGCCCTGGTAGATCATCACCTGGCTCATGGCCGCGGCACCGGCGCTGGTGCCGGCAATCACGCCGCCGCGCTGGTAGTGGCCTTTCAGCGTGTGCAACACGTCGCTGCCGCCGAGGAGGTTCGTGATGCGAAGCTGGTCGCCGCCCGTGAAGAACACCACGTCGGCGTCGACGATCCGCTGGACATTACCGGCGTCGTTGGCGGCGCTGCGGTCCTGGATGTCCATGACGTTGACGGTCTCGACGCCGATCTTGTGCAGGGGCTCCACGTATTGCTCCGCTGCCTCCACCGGGATGCTGCTGGCCGTCGGAATCAGTTCGACGACTTTGGTGCCCCCGTCCGGCAGCTCGCAAATGGACCGGAGGATCTCGAGATCCGTTGTCTTGTCCTCGTTTCCGCCCACTGCCACAAGGGTGCCCTCCGGCACCACGCGCTCCATCCTGATCATGCCCGATCCTCCGCGACGGCCCAAGCCATTTGGAGGTTGCTGCCGCCGCCATGCCCATCGGCGGTGGTCAGGATGAGCCCCACGGCCACCTCGGCGGGGAACCGCGCGATGGCCCGGCGGACGCAATCATCAGGAGAAACGCCGCCCTCAAGCCAGTCATACACGCGCCCCGCCAGCCGGTCGCGTGCCAAGTGATCGCCGTCGCCGGTCACGCACACGGCGCCCGCCGGGCCAGCATGCAATCCGCAGCCGTGCAAGGGGACGTCGCCGACGCGCCCAAGCAGCGTCGAGATCGTGCCGCCGGTGGACAGGGCCGCCGCAAAGCGGCGGCCATCCGTTGCCACAGCCCCGACCGTGTCGCTGCACCCAACGGCGTCGCGAAACGGCACCTCGAAGTTCCAATGGCGCTGCAACTCCGGCAAGTCCCACTCGCACCAACCCGGCTCGACGGCTCCGGCGGCCAGCATCGCATGCAGCTTCTCGAACTTCGCCTCCGCCGTGGGCGTCAAGGGATCATAGTCCGGGTGACCCCGGGCCCGCGCGTACGCCGTTGCCCCACGCCCAGCCAACAGGTTGTGAGGCGTCGCCCAAACATCCAACGCCACCTTCACAGGGTTCCGCGTGCGCTCCAGGCAGGCAACGGCTCCAAACCGGCCATCGTCCGACATGACCGACGCATCCATCTCGATCGACTTGCCATCGAAACGGAGGTTGCTACCCGTTCCCGCGTTGAAGCGCGGGTCGTCCTCCATCACGACGGTTGCCGCCACGGCGGCCTCGAGAACCGAAGCCCCACCGCGCAAGGCATCCAGCCCCACCGCCGCCGCCGCATCCGGCCCGTCGTGATCCTTGTGGTCGTAGCTGCCGGCCCCTCCATGGACCAGTACGCGAAGCGTCACGGCGGCGCGACTTGGGGAGCGGGGATAAGCAATCCCACCGCAAACCCACCGCGCCCCTTATGCCCCCCCGCCGACTGGCGCGCAACGTGGCCCTGGAACCGGTGATTCTCGCAGGGACGACCGTCCCCGCCGTTGCGGCCGATCTGGCGCGCGAACTGGGCTGCTCCACCGCCGAGGCGGACATCCGGCGCTTCCCCGACGGCGAGTGCTACGTCCACGTAACCGAAGACCTCACCGGACGCCACGCCATCATCGTGCAAAACACGAGTCCCGACGCCGAATTGGTGGAGGCGCTGCTGCTCCAGGACGCCGCTCGCGAAGCCGGAGCCGCCCGAGTCACGACGGTCGTGCCCTACCTGGCCTACGCGCGCCAGGATCGCAGTTTCAAGCCCGGCGAAGCAGTCAGCAGCCGCGCCGTGGCCCGCGCGTTGGGAGCCAACACGGACGACCTCATTACGGTCGACCCCCACAAGGAAGAGATCCTCAGCTTCTACCCGCACGCGACAAGCGTGAGCGCGGTGCCCCAACTGGCCGCCAAGTTGGGCGAATGGGGGGTCGACGCCGTGCTGGCCCCCGACCGTGGCGCACGGGACCGGGCGCAGCGCGCCGCCGCCATCCTGGGAGTCCCCCACGACCACCTGGAGAAGACCCGACTCGGCCCCACCGAGGTGGTCATCAAGGCCAAGGATCTGGACGTCGCCGGCAAGCGCGTCGCCATCGTGGATGACCTCATCGCGTCCGGCGGCACCATGATCAAGGCGGCCCAACAACTCAAGGAGCAGGGCGCCACGGCGGTTTACGCCGCGTGCACGCATGGGCTGTTCACTGGCGGCGCCGTGCCCAAGCTTCTTGCCGGCGGCATCGACCGGGTTCTGTGCACCGATTCCCTGCCAAGTTCGGGATGCGACACCGTTTCCCTGGCCCCCGCCGTGGCTGGCGCCCTTCTGACGACGGCTACGGCTTGACGATGAGCGCGCAGACGAACTGGTAGTCGCGCCAGGCATCGTGGATCACGAATCCCCAGTCCGTGCACCACGGCAAAGGCGGCGTGCACATGCCGCGAACACAGTGCGACTCCGTGTCGGTGTAGAAGAAATGGGCGCCGACAACGTCCTTACCGTCCAGGTTTTGGATGTAGTACGAGACGCCGCACGGCTGGAAGCCGAAGACAGGCCCGCCCGTGCAGTGCAGGTCGGTGGGCTCATAGGTGTGGCCATCGGCCAAAGCCAACGGGAAAAGGAGGGTGATGGTTGGGATGAACGCGACCAAGACGACGCTGCGGAGGAATCGCATGGGCCTCCATACCTGGCACCCCATCAAGAGACGAATCGAACAGGCGTTGGCGTGTTCGAAGGGCAGGCGGACAATGGACGGGGCTGGGCCTCGTGTCCGCGACCAACACGACGACCTAGATCGGAACGACGACTAGGCCACACGGTATGCGCTCCTCTGTCCGCTGGTCATTGATCGTGACCGCCACGCCGAGGCAGTACGGGATCACTGGAGTGCAGTAGCCCGCGACGCAGAACCCAATCTTGCCAACCACCCGGACCTCCGCACCCGTCTCGCGGCCGTCAAGATCCTGCCACGCACCGCCGAAGCCGCACCAGTTCACCGGGTCCATGGTTCCACCCAAGCACTCTTCCACCCCGTCAGGAAGGACCTCGGACAGTTGCGCAGACACGGAATGGGTGCCAGCCCCTGCGGCGATCGATACGGATAGCAGACAGGTCATAAGGACGCGCATGGGCCAGGATTCGTGGAGGCCACTTGACCGACGTCGAACAGGCCTTGGCCCGGGCGGTTTCACCGCTGCCCCAAACCATGAACTGGTTGAGGCGACCAGCTGGTCGCCCGGTCGACCGGAACACCATCTCGATGTGCCCCTGGCGCACTCCGTCCGCGAGGCGCCGAGTCTGGAGGACGCATACGCTTCGCTGGTGCCGCCGTTGGCATGTTCGAGGGGTCTGATCAGGAAACCGCGGGGCCTTGAAGCGCATGCCAAAATCGCTCCGCGACGGCGCCCGAGACCCACAAGCCGGCAGAGAGCAGATCAGAAAACGCTTGGTGCGCCGCCTCCCGATCAATGACGTCGCGGCGGATCGCGGCGGCGAGGAAGCCGAGACAACCCACGGGTTGCAGCCCTTCGAGCCGCGCCGCGCGGCGCACGGCGCGGTCATCCAACAACAGCACATCTTCACCCATCGACCGCCCCAACGCGATGGACGCGGACTCGCCGGGGCCGAGGTGGGGGTGGCGGCGGCGAACATGCGCAAGGTCGCGGGCGGCAGGCTCCGCCACCTCAAGCCACCCGTCCTCGAAAGCGTCGCGCAGGAGCGCCGCATCGGGCAGGTCGGGGGCCTTTTCGACGCACTCGTGCCGAACCTCCGGAGCGACCACCAGCGTCCCGGCGACGGAGCGCAGAAGCTCAAGCCGCCCGGCCTTGGCGTAGATGATGAGTGGCGAGGCGTCCGAGATCACGAGCTTTCGGCCGCCCAGGCAAGATCCTCGTCCAGCTCACCCACTCCGTAGTTCACGAGTGTGCCGGCCCGCTCCAACTCGTCCAGAAACAGCGACAGGGGCAGGTCCGCCACTTGTGCGGCCCGACCGAGACTCACCCGCCCGGCGCGGTACTGGGCCAACGCCACCTCCAAGCGCTTGGAAGCCAAGCCCCGGTCGATGACCTCCCGCAAGAGTTGCGACCGGGGCAGCTTCGCCAGAGCGCTCACCTCATCCAAGGCCGCCAGGAGGTCCTTGGGGAGGCGCGTTGAGACGGACTCGGTGGATACGGTTGTGGTAGGTTGTAGATGGGGGTTTGGGAGGTGTTCGCACAGGTGGGGCGGTAGGGCCAAGACCAGCAC
>JBFJYU010000184.1:0-6798 GCA_041622435.1 Thermoplasmatota archaeon
AATGTCGCCAGTGTCGAAGCCCAGGGGACCGGTCGTGTTGACGAACCGGCGCGAGATCACGTCGTCGTTCTGCCAGACGACGGCGTCGCCGACGGTCAAGGATAGCGACGGCGGGTCCAGGGTTGCGGCGGGGCCCCCGGCGCCCACCGTGATGATGTGGACGACGCCGGTGGGCTCGACGGGCACAACCTCGGCCATGACGGGCTCGCTCCAGAAGTGGGCACCCTGGTTTTCGGCGTAGGCGCGCAGGTAGTAGACACCGGCAGCCGGCGGCACCCACTCGCCGTCAAAGCTGGCGGGCGTGTTCTGGTGTTCGCGCTTGTCGACCACCTCGCCGAATGTGTCGGGGCCGGCCAGGCCCTCGCCGGGCGCGCTGGCGACGCGCAGCTCCGTCAGCATGGAGTGGCCTTCGGGCAGCAGGGGCGTGATCTCCCATGTCGCGCTGACGGGTTCGAAGGCGAACGGCGACGCGTTGGACAGGGTGAGCACGACGCTGATGGCCGGCGGCGGGGGCAGCGGACACTGCTCCTCAATCGTGAAGTTGGCCTCGTGGTGCTCGGTGAAGTTCGCGGAGTCCACCACGGTACCGTCGCCACACGTGTAGATGACGCCGTGGCTGTGCGGTTCGTCGTCGGCGCAGCCGGCCAGGATGGTGGTCGCCAACAGGAGGGAGGCGAGGACCGCGAACCTGATCATGGACTGAAGCCCAGCCGAAGGCCTACTTGGCCTTTATGGATGAACCACTGGGTCGGGCGCGTCGCTGCTTGGACCAGGAAACCAGAAAAACGGAGTTGATCGCGCGGATCGAGCGGGATCGAACGGAGGGAAAGGAGTGGGAGGGGTTTTGGAAGGTATGACCGGGGCGGCCGGGCCGCCGTCGGCTGGTTTAGGCCTCGATTTCGTCGTCGACCATGTCCTCGACGATGACGTCGAAGCCGCTGGTCAGGACGGCCACACCGTCGACCATGAAGGCGACGTTGGTGGGGACCACGTGGAGGGTCCAGTTGCCGGCCTCGGGGGCCACGATGTCAACCAGGACGTTGTCCATGCCGGTGCCCTCGCCGAGCTTCTCGCCGTTGGGGTCAACCAGGTGGAACGACAGCTCGCACATGGGCTCGCAGGTCCAGGTGGAGTTGAGGTTCAGGAGGGTGGTGCCCTCAACAACGACGAAGTCGAAGTAGAGGCCGCCGCCGACCTCGGGCAGGTCGTAGAGGACCTCAGCGGAGAAGGGCAGTTCCTCAACGATGGGCATGAGCACGTCGTCCGCCACCAGGGTGTTGGCGTCGACGTCGTTTCCAGAGTCCAGGCATCCAGCGAAGGCCGTCATGGCCACCAGCAGGGTAAGAGATAGCTTGCCGAGCATGGAGGGTCGGCCACCGACCGCCGCTTAAAGCTGTTGCGGACAAACCGAAGCTGGAGCCCTCTGGTGGGAAGACTCTGGCGGCGCCCCTTGCGGCATTCATCACGGCGGTATCGAATCTCCTTATGTTCGTCGGCCAACGACCTTGGAGTTGGTGAAGCCAATGGCGCACCCTCAACCACCTTCCCGAAAGCCTCGCTCCAGGATCGCCCCCCTCATCCTGTCCCTGTTCACCATGGTCATCGCGGCCGCCGTCGTCGCGGCCGACGCTGGCGCATCGGTCTCGGCCGCCGGATCGGCCACCGGGTCCGCAACCGGCTCGGCCACGGGCGCCGTTGATGCCGCATCCCAGGCATCCGGCGCGGCCGGCGCTGCGGCCGGCGCCGCAGCCGACGCTGCCGCCAGCGCGGACATTGACGCCGGTGTCGATATCGACATCGATACACCCGATGTCGAAGCCGAGGCGAGAACCGCCCTCGGCGACGTCCGCGACGCGGCCGACGGCGCGATTGGGTCCGCATCGGACACCGCGACAACCGTTGCCGCCTCGATTGCGATTCACGAGCGCACCGCCGCCATCGTGGACCAGTTGCAGTCCTGGTGCAGCAGCCCGGCCGGCGCCCACACCGCGTTCAACTACAACTCGTACACCTCGCCGCCCCCCGAGGGACACCCCGAGCAGCCGCCTGCGGGCCATCCGCCGGAGGGACCGTCCCACGAGGACCCGTACACGGGCCCGCCACCGGCCGGACACCCCAGCGGTAACACCTCGGACGAGCCGGGCAACTCGGCCGGCGCCTACGCGGGCGCCGAAGTCGACATCGGCGGCTTGTGCAACGCTGCATCCGCCCTCGTCGAGGAGGTTGGCCCGAAGGCCACCATCGCCGACGCCATCGAGGACGACTGCGGCGGCCACGAAGGCAAGGACGAGTCCGGCGGCAACCCGGCCAGCCGGGCGGCAAAGCGCGTCTGGAGCGCCCTGCGCGGCGTCTTCTCAGGATGATTGGCCAGCGAGCCGTCCCCGCCGGCCGCCGTCTTCCCCGCGGCGGCCGGCCCCTTATCCACTCCTTCCCCCCTCTCGCCTAACGCTCGTAGGTGCCGCGTTCCTGGAGGATTTCGACATCGTCGCCCGTCAGGCGCAGGACGACGCTTGCCGTGTTGTCCCATTCGGCCGATTCCTCCAGCGTTTCTCCCACGTCGGCCACGGAAACCAGTTCGTAGACGCCGTCCGGGACGCCCGCGATGTCCACGTATTGCTCGTCCAGCCAGGCGTCGTAGAGGTCATACCAGCCAACGCTGACGCCCATGTGCCAGCCCAGCTCCAGCATGCCGTCGGCCGCGGTGCCCAACGGGACCCAGCAACCCTGGTACGCGTAGGCGTGGGGGGCCGGCGCGACCGAGGTATTCCTGATGCGGTCGGTATCAATGAAGCAGAAGCCGCTCTTCTTGGTCTCCCCGACAGCGTCGCCGCGCAGGCCCGTGGTTTCGTTGAACGCGTGCAACTGGAACCCGGCGAGGCCCGCATAATGGAAGTGCCGGTGGGTCAGATGGAACTCGGCGCCAGCGACGACGTGTTCGCGGTAGGACCCCGAGGCGTCGTAGATGCGCTGCACGAAAGCCCCGCCTGCGGCGACGGAAAGCGCGCCGTCGGCAGGGGCGAGGCGGACCTCCAGCGGCCCGTGGCCGATGTTGCCGACAGCGTTGCTCAAGCGTAGGCAGCGCTGCGCGCCCTGCTCGGCCTGCTCGAACGACGAGCAGGGCCCGACGCCCACGTCGCTGGGGATCAGGGTGACCAAGTTGGGCAGCAGGTCGCCGGCCCCGGCCGAGGCTGCCGCGGTGCCGGAAAAGGGCCCCGAACCCACTACGTGCAGCGTGTACTGGCCGGCGGGCGCCGGCTCGACGCGCGCCGTCGCGGACGAGTCGGTCCCGGGCGCCTGCCACCGGCCGCCGTGCGGCGCCTCAGCCTCCAGCGAGAAGCCTGGGGTGATGGTCGGATCCCAGTAAACGGCGACGTCGAGCCGGGCCATCGACTCTGGCAGAGACAGGCTGAACTCGCAGGCGCCATCACATGATGCGTCCCAGTTGGCGGGCACCTCGGGCCCGGGCGATTCGAGCAACAGGAAGGAAGCCACGCCAGGCGTTTCGTCGAGGCAGCCGGCAAGCAAGGCCGCACCCAACACGGGCGCCAGGGCCCACAAACGCAACATGCCCAGGCAGCGGGACTCGCGGTCAAAACGTATGCGCCGCCCCGCACGCTAGAGGTTGCTGGTGTCGGCTGGCATGCGGTAAAAGCCGCGCTCCTCGAGCACCTCGACCGTTTTGCCCTGGATGCTCACCAGCACGCTGGCGGCGTTGTCCGTCTCGTCGAGTTCGAGCAACTGGTCGTCCGCGTCGGCGACGCTCACCAGTTCGTACAGACCGTCGCCAACGCCGCTGGCCTCGATGTACTGGTCGCTCAGGCTGGCCCAGTAGAAGTCGAACCAGCCGGCGGTGACGCCCATCGACCAGCCCTTCGCGTTGGGCACGAGGCAGGCCTGGTCGGCTCGCTGCCCGTCGCCGCGGCGAACCTCTGGCTCGGCCATTTCGCCCCAGTCGAGGAGGCAGAAGCCGCTCTTGTGGCCGGCGGCCGCCTTGTCGCCTCGCAGGCCCTCGGCGTCGATGGGGTACAGCCCGAAGCTGGCGAAGCCGTCGTAATGGAAATGGCCGTGGCTGCGGTGGAATTCGGCGGCACCCACCTGCCGCGCCTCGTACGACCCGTCGCTGTGGTAGATGTTCTGCGCGAACGAGCCCTCGATGCGGTCCACGGCGCTGCCGGCGATGGCCAAGGCCCCCTCGGGCGCCGTCAGCGTGACCTCCAGCGGGCCGTGGCCGGCGTTGCCGACCCCGTTGCCCAGGCGCAGGCACCGCTCGGCGCCCTGTTCGGTGCGCTCGACCTGCTGGCAGGGGCCGAAGTCGATCTGGGCCGGGATCATCGTCACGATGTTGGGCAGCAGCGGCCCCGAAGCCGGCGCCGCGATGGTCCGGGTGCTCACCTCAACGTTGCCGGATCCCTCCAGGATGAGCCGGTAAGCGCCGGCCTGAGCCTCGGGCAAGACCACGCGGGCGGCGTCGAAGCCCCTCTGCAGGGTCCAGTTGGCGCCGGTGGGGGCGATCAACTCGGCCCCAAAGCCGGGTGACTCGGTGCCGTCCCAGGTGACCAGGACTTCCGTCCACGGGTGCGCCTCGATGGCGAACTCGAACGCGCACAGACTCGCGCAGGCCGCGCCACCCAAGCCGAACACCCCCGACAGGTCCGCCGCAGCCAAGGGGGGCGCGCCTTGGCCGACGCAACCGGCACCAACGCCCAGCAGCACGATGGCCACCGCGTTGGCCAGCACTCGTCGCTTCATCGGGTCCGGGTACGATCCAGACAAGGTAAGGGCTGTGGTGGCGATGGCGCAGCCGGCGGCGACCAACGGCGCTGTCGTCGGCGCTTGGGGGCGGGCATTGGCGGTTGGGAGCGCGGGAGCCTGGCGCTTGGGCCGCGGGCCATACCGCGACAAGGCCAACCATTGTGCTAGCGATTTTATGAACGGTTTCGATAATCGGAGATCATGCGTGACTGGGCCATCTTGACCGTGCTGCTGTGTGGCGCCCTCGCCGGCTGCACGAGCGACGACCCGGCGGACAGCGTAGCAGTCATCGAGCCTCAAATCGTGAGGCTAACTGACGGCGATTGGTTGGGCGTGAACGTCCCCGCGGGGCCGGATGGTGGCTACGTGGCACTTCTCCTCGACCAAACCACACCTGGGTCCGCCAGGTCAGCCAGGGACGGAGGCACGACACCATTCAACCTCGCGTTCGATGTCGATTTCGACGACCACGCGCTGGGAACCGTAGCCGCTTGGGGCGCACTCGCATTCCGGCTCGGCCCCGACGGGCCATGCCTCGCCAGCGCGTCGGTGGCCGGGAGCATGCTTGATTCCTGGCCCACGGCCGCCACACCGGTCGAACGACACATTGGCGAATACCTCCACGCCCTGGAACTCTCTGGCGGACAGCTCTACCGCTACCTCCCTCGAACCACCGGATTTTACCAGGACCTTGGGACGAGTCCCTGCACAAGGGGCGACCTGCTCGTTGTTGTCGGCGCCGTCAGCGCCGAGCCGGTCATCCGGATGACCTTCCAAACCACGCGCGCTTCGGCGGTGGATCTCCACAGGGCCGCCGTCGTGCCAGACAGCATCGACGTCGCTCGCGTCATCAAGCCGCTGGCTTCCGGGTCTGGGTTCTCGATGGGGTTGTGGGAACGGTTCGTCCTGGGAGGGGCCTTGGTGTACGAATACCGCACAGAAAGCGTCGAACGCCAGGGGCTTGCAACCGCAGGGGGTTCGCTACAGGGCGTCGTACAGCGGGAGACGGTCTCGTTCGGCGACGCCGCAGCACGGGGCTATTTGATGGCAATCGCCGAAAGTCTCACCGTGGCCGGCGCCTTCGAAATCCAGGCGTCGGGGCAAGCCATGGGGGTTTCTGCGGACCATGAAGCCACGCATGGTCCGGCGTTTGGGGCCCCCTGCCCCGCGCCGGACTGCCCGGAGATGTCGCCGCTTCACATGGTTCTCGAAGGCTACGGCACGGGCGGCTACGAATGGCGCATCGACATGCTTGGCGCGCATCTTCCGTACCTCACGCAAGCTTCGGTGACGTTTTTCCACCTCGACATGGATTTCGAGGAGTTGGCGGGGAGCTCGCCCCCGGACCGGTTCGAGGTGGGTTAGGCCGACGCACCCCGTCACCCAAGCCTTTTGAGAGTGCCCTTTGTCGGACGGCCCATGACCCAGACCACCGTCCACGCCCGGCTCACGCACGAGCAGCTCAAAGAGAAGGCTCGCCTGGTGCGGGTTGAGACGCTCAAGATGACCTACGCGGCGGGCAGCGGCCACCCGGGCGGCTCCATGTCGATGGCGGAGTTCCTGTGCGAACTCTACTACAACCGGCTGAACGTCAGCCCCGAGCGCCTGGACGACCCCGACCGCGACGTGGTCATCCTTAGCAAGGGCCACTGCGCCCCCGGCCTGTACGCTGTGCTGGGCGACCTGGGCTTCTTCGACAAAGGCGAGTTCCCGCGCCTGCGTCGCCTCGGCGGCCTGCTTCAGGGCCACGCGGACCGCAAGATTCCCGGCGTCGAGATGAGCACGGGCAGCCTCGGCATGGGCCTGGGTTACGGCAACGGCGTGGCATTGGCCAAGCGTCTCGACGGCCACGGCGGCAAGGTGTACGTGATCGTCGGCGACGGTGAATTGCAGGAGGGCAACGTGTGGGAGTCGGCGATGACGAGCGCCCACCGCAAGCTCGACAAGCTCGTGGTCTTGCTGGATCACAACAAGATCCAGATCGACGGCCCCGTGGCCGATGTCAAGGGCGTCGAGCCCACGACGGACAAGTTCCGCGCCTTCGGC
>JBFJYU010000185.1:0-6702 GCA_041622435.1 Thermoplasmatota archaeon
GGCCTCCCATGAGCCACGACAGCCAGGCGCTGGCGGCATCGAAGCCGGGGCCGCTGGCGAAGGGGCCGTTATCCATGTACTCAATGCCGAAGAAGCCCACCAGGATTAGCATCGGCGCCGCCAGGACGAGCAATCGCAGGTTGGCCCGCAGGTGGTCTTGGCCCCGCTCAAGCAGCCACACGAGGCGTTCGGTTCCCTCCCTTGGCCTGGGCCCTGGTCGCCTCCAGCCGGCACCCCACAGCGTCAGCGCCGTGCCGGCCAGGACGATCTCGGCGGCCAGGTAGGAGCCGTGGGTCTCCAGCTCCGCGCGCTGCCCCACCTCGACGCTGTACCCCGACCAAAGGAGCCTGCGTTCATCCAGCGCCGCGCGCATGTAAGGGTCTAGGTAGCGGTTGGCGTCGGAGGCGCCAAGCGCTTCTGCCAGCGGGCTGGGGCCGGGCACAGGCTCCATGCCCGTGCGATAGTGGAGCGTCCATGTGGCCAACAGGCCCGCTTGCACACCCCACGGGACCTGCGCCTCATGAGAACCCAAATCGAGAAAGTCGAGGCGGTTGCCCTTGGTTTCGAAGAGCACCGTTTCGCCTCCGGCGGGCGTTAGCGCGGTTGCCGCGAGCCTGAAGTCATAGCGTGCAAACACGTCGCGATACCCGAACGCAACGTCGCCATACCGGATCAGCACATGGTCGCCGGGGCCTGCGTGGACAAACGCCTCGATGATACCGGTTTGCTCTTCGGCCGCCGTGGTCCACTCGACTCGCCCCGGGTCCTGATGCGACAGGCTCAGGATATGGGCGAAGCCGACAATCACCAGGGCAGCGAGGATGGCGACGCTGGCGAGTCTGAACCGATGGGCATGGTCACGCTGCACGAAGGTTGAAGCGAGCATGGGTTGAAGCCGGTTCCTCCGGCTGGGTCGCATTGATCAAGGGCACGGCCGCAGGCCGGCGGCCGGCGGCCAGGTTGCGTTTAGCGATCATTCGACGGAGACCGGTCAGACGCACTCCGGAGACTACCACGTCGCAGTGGGATCCTTCTGGTGCCGCGGGGGCGGGCCGCACTACGATTACGTTTGCCGGGGCTGAGGACGCTCGCGCCGGATCGGCTCCATTCAGGAGTCGTAGGCGGCGTCAAACAGCGGCCTGGCCGACTCTCCCTTGAGGATCGTCGCCGCGTACACGTCGCTGCCCGCCAACCGGCCAGGTTCCCCGGTGTGCCGCGTGTCGGCCCAAATGATGTGAGCCGAGTGGCGGGTGGCGTCGACGCCGATGTAGTCGCCGATGAACGGGCCGCCGTTTTGGTGGTGGGCGAGGTCGCCGTCGAAGTTGGTCTCGGTGACGCGGAGGTTCGGGTAGAAGCTGTCGCCGCCTGCGTCGGAGTAGGCGTAGTACACGTCGAGCAGGCGGTTGTCGGGGTCGTTGCGGCGGTCGTACCACGTGACATGGACGCCGCCGTCGGGGTCCACGTCGATCCACGGCATGAACTGGTCGCCGGCCTCGACGTCGTTGACGGTGACGGGGTCGCTCCAGGTTTGCCCGTCGTCGCTCCACCGCATGAGAACCTGCACGTCGGAGTCGAGGGGGCCCGACTGGTCGGCCCATACAACGTAGCGCCGGCCGTCATACTCGCCGCCGGACGTGTCGACGGCGAGCACGGGGTAGGTGCTCATGCGAAACGTGCTGGGGCCGGTGCCGTCGCGGTTGGCGCCGCTTTTGAGCGGGCTCATGGAGAACGCGTTCTGCGCAGGAGCGAAGACGGTGCCTGCGGGCGTTACGGTGCCTTCGGTGTACGCGAGGGTGGCGGTGTCGCTGAGGCCCTGGCCGCCGCGCACGCCGCTTTGGGTGAAGTCGGCCCAGATGACGGCGACGCGGTCGCCGCCGGGGAGGTACTGGGGCATGCTGAACTGCACCGACACTCCCGAGGAAGCGGTGCCCGGGGGCATGGCGACGGGCGCGCTCCAGGTTTGCCCGTCGTCTTGGCTTTCCGTGTAGAAGATGGCGTCCCCGGCGGGGGCGAAGAGGCTCCACGTTGCGATCATGTGGTCGCCGCCGGGTTGGAGCGCGAACCAGTTCTTGTCGTTGAAGATCTGGTCGTTGTCACCGCCACTGGCGAAGGTGATCTGGTCAGCCGGGTACGTGGCGCCGCCGTCGTCGCTGCGCGCGAAGTACACTTGGCTGCCGGAGTACAAGTCGTGCCCGCCCAGGGGGCTGGGGAGCGTGGTGGCGTCCTCCCGTGCGCCGCGGTAGTTGAGCGAGTGGTACCACAGGGTGCCGTCGTCGTCGAAAGCGAGCACGGGGTCGGTGTTGCAGCCGTTGCCGGACAGGGGACTTTCGCGGGGGTCCCCGGGGAAGCCGGGCATCAAGTCGTTGCCCCACGTGAGTCCGCCGTCGTGGGTCCAGTACGTGCCCATCCACACGTTGTATTGGCCGCAGCCAGCCACGTCGCTGATGTACGATACGGTGTAGTCCTTGGCGCCGCCGGCGGCGTTGAGGGGGTTCGTCGGGTTGACCGCGATCGACACCTCGTTGCCGGGCCCGTGCTGGCCCGTCCAGTTGAAGTCGCCCGCGTTCACCAGGGGTTTGGTGACCCGGTGGTTGCAGTTGTCGCTGCCTTGGGTGACCTCGCCCGCGGCGCCGTAGCCATCCTTGCACAGGAGAACGCTGAAGGGCAGCGCGGCGGCAAACGCATCGCCGGAGGGCTGCCGGGGCGTGGTGCCGTCATCGTCGCCGAGGCAGCCGGCCAGCGTAACGAGCAGGAGGGCGGCACATGCCAGGAGGGGAACCCGTTTCATGCGGCCGCGAAGATGGGTCGCCTCATGGCCTTTCGTGCGCGCCGCCCAAGTGCCGCAGGTCAGGCCGCAGTCTCTTTCGGACGCGGCGGCACGAGGCTCAATAGGACCGAGTCTGGCTGGATTTTCGGCTGCTTGTCCAGGGTGTACGGCGCCAGGGTGCCGCCGGAGAGGACGAACAGACGCACGGCGTCGGGGTGGTGAGCGGCGTAGTCGGCCTCGTCGAATTGCTGCGTGATCGATGTCCGCCGGATGCGCCAGCCTTGCTGGTAGCGGCCGCGCAGCCGCGCGTACGTCGCTTCGGCGCCCCATAGCGTGCGGCCGCCCAGGTGGGCGGGCGCCTCCTCGCCAGCTCGCGACCTGGCGGCGAGCTGGCAAGCGCGCTCGCGGCCGAACTCCTCGCTCCAATGCACGGCGCCAAGGGCGTTGGCCTCGTCGTTGTGGGTCATGCCGAGGAACCAGCCGATGCCGCCCAGGTCCAGTTGCTCCTCGAGTTCTGGGGAGAGCAGGTTGCCCGTCACCGCTTCGAGGCCGTCGAGGCGGGCGGCGAGCACGTTGTCGCGGTTGGCGTCGACGAGCAGGACGCGCAGCCCCTCCGCCTTGAGGGCCTTGGCGATGGCGCGGGGCAACGCGGCGGCGCCGAGGATGAGCACGCCGTGGGGGTCGCGGGTTGCGAGCCCCAGGGCGCGGGCGAGGGGCCCGGCACCGAGGCCGTACACGACCACGGTGCCGGCGATGGTGAGGAAAGCGGCGGCGATGATGCGTTCCGATCCGGGGATTCCGCGTTCCTCCAGTTCCAGGGCGAGGAAGGCGGCCACGGCGGCGGCGACGATGCCTCGGGGGGCAACGCCGGCGATGAACACCCGATCGCGCCAGGTGAGCTTGGCTCGCAGGGTGCTGGCGAGCACGGCGAGCGGTCGCGCCACGAGGATGAGCAGGGCGAGGAAGACGAGTCCCGGGGCGCCGAGGCCCATGACGTCCTCCAGGTCGAGCCGGGCGGCGAGCAGGATGAACAACGCCGAAACGAGCAGGATGGTGAGGTTCTCCTTGAACGTCAGGATGTGCCCGATGCCCACCTGCTGCTGGTTGGCCAGGATGACGCCCATGACCGTCACGGCCACCAGCCCCGACTCGGTTTGCAGGGTGTCGGAGCCGGCAAAGGCGGCCACGACGAGAAGGATCGTCGCGGGCACGTCCAGGAAGTCGGGCACCCAGCGGCGGCGCAGGGAAACGACCAGAAGCCCGGCGGCCACGGCGCCAGTGGCGGCCCCGATTCCCAGGCTCAGCGCGGCCGTGGCGGCGAGTTCGCCCAGCGATCCACTGCCTGCGGCGGCCTTGAACGCCAGCAAGGCCAGGATCGCTCCCAACGGATCGATGAGAATGCCTTCCCAGCGCAGGATGGGACCCGCGGGGCCGGCGGGGCGCACGTGGCGCAGGAGAGGGCCGACCACCGTCGGACCCGAGACGGTCAGGATGGCGCCGAGCAAGAGGGCCAGGCTGGGACTCAGGCCAAGCAGCATGGCGGCGCCGAGCGCGGCGATGATCCAGGTGATGACGAAGCCGACCGTGATCAGTCCGCCCACGGCGATGCCGCTGCCGCGCAGGTCGTGCAGCCGCAGGGTCAGGCCGCCCTCGAACAGGATGACGGCGACCGCCAGGCCGACCACCGGCCGCAGCAGATCACCGAGCAGGGCATCCGGGTCGAGCAGCCCCGTCACGGGGCCGGCCAGGAACCCGGCCAGCAGGAGCAGCAGGATGGAGGGCAAGCGTAGGCGCCACGAGACCACTTGGGCGCCGATGCCAAGCACGACGACGAGCGCCAACTGGAGCAAGGGCTCACTCATGGATCTCCTCGGCGCACGTCCAGTTCATTGCCCGCAGGGCTTCAGGCCTGCCGGTAGAGGTCGCGTCGACCGCCCGGGCCCAGCCGTCGACTAAATAATGAAATTTGCATCCACAAACATGCGTTTCTTTGCCGCCATTCTTATCCTAACGCTCATGGCGCCCCCTGCCCAAGCCATCATGCCATGGCAGGTCACGCCGTCTCACGTGACTGTTTGTGCCCCGTTTTGCAGCGAATTCGACGTCAATTATCCCGGCTACGTTCACGGTTATGCGACGCCGACCCACGACGCTGACGAAGCCAACCAGGTCGTCGCCATTGAGAGCCACGCCGAGTCAACCGACGACTACGACAGTAGCGCCACCGAGCAGGAAACGAAGGTGGCAGTGCCCTTTGCCGAGGCGAACGCATCCGTTTCCCGCTCCGCCTTCTACGGATGCCTGGACACCGGCTGGGAAGTCAGCTGCTACGACGACGCCCAGGAAACGGTCGCCGGGTGCGCCATGCACACGTGTTTCGACGCGGCATACCGAATCAGGGAGCGCGACCAAGACGCCGGGGATGGCGGGAACGGATACCAGTTCAGGGATGCGACCATCACGGCCGGCGACGCCACGATCACGCACCACGACGAATGGGTGAACAACTACTACGATCAAAGGTCGTGCCGAGATGTCAAGGCCACGGGCCCGCTGGCCGTCGAGTTCTACGATTGCCACCGGAAGGAGCGGTCGGGTTCGGGCCAGGTTGCCGAAGGGCGCGAGACCGGCGCCGGCTCGGAATCTGCGCCGATCAGTGCCCGCGTCGATTGGTACCCTTCGACGACCGATGTGACCGTCAACGGCGAAACCACCACCGTGCCGGTCTGAAATCGAGCCCCGGCGTCAAGGCTCGGCTCCACCCTGCGCCTGCGTGTCGTTCACCCAGGACCCGCCCCAGGTTCCTGACCCGTACCACGCGGACCCGCTCCTGCGCAGCGATTGGCGCAATGATGCCCGCTCGGGCCTGCCTGGGCCATTGTGCCCTGGTCGCTCGCGTCGCCGCCTGCGGCGATTCTCGCACCCGGCAGCAGGCCATTATAATCATTGGCCGTTCAGCAATGGATGACCCGCCCCGTTGCGATGCTGCTTGGGTTACTGATCGCGGCCGCGCCAGCCACCGCCCTGATGCCACCCCCCGTTCCCGCCGACGGGTACGTCTGTGCGCCGTTTTGCACCAACCAGAATGTGCGCCCCCACTATCTGGGGGCAGGCCTGCCGGGCCCCACGGGGTCCTACGGAGAACCGGGCATCGCCACTGTCGAAGCGTCCTCCACGGCGTACAACGATGGAGACGCTTGGGGCTCCACCTACACGGTATCAGCCGTTGCGCCGGGGGCGAGCGCCTCCTGGAATCACGCGGCGGACCACTATCGGTATGACTACGATACCGGCGGCGCCGACCGCAGCGAAAGCGGCGAGGATCACTTCCGGGTCTGTGCCGGCGATGCGTGCCCCGAGGCCCGTCTGGCCGTGAACGACGCCTGGGACTACGATGCTTTATCCAGTTCCAGCAGCCAAGATTTCGGTGTCAACGCCGAGGCCGCGGGCGTGGCCGCCGGGTACCACGAGGCCGGGAACAGCCCCAACCACCGGGACGGCGAGCAGGCATGCAGGAACCTGGGCGTCGCCTTCGCCGAGTTCCACGACTGCTACACGGCGACGCCCCACGGGGCACAGCCCGCGCAGGAGACCCGCACCACGGGAGCCCGCCTCGATGGCCCGGCGCCCGCCGCCGTCCTCGTGACCTGGGCCCCCGACAGCACCTCCGTTGATGCGGCCGGCCAGAGCGTCGTCGTGCCGGTCTGAGGCGGCCCAAGCCTCAAGAGCCGGCCACGTCCTGCGCATCAGGTGTTCCTCCAGGACCCGCCCCAGGTGCCGCATCCTTACCGGGGGGACCCGCTCCTGCGCAGTTACCTCCGCCGGGCGCTCGGGGCGGACGTGCTGGCCCGGGTGGAGCCGGACCTGGACCGGTTCGCCGGCCGGTGCACGAGCGACATCCTGGCCATGGCCCGGGACGCCGAGCGCGACCCGCC
>JBFJYU010000186.1:0-6665 GCA_041622435.1 Thermoplasmatota archaeon
CGTTGAAGTGTCCATGGCGTGGACGCCGCACACGCCCCGCGTCGGCGAAACGGTGCGCTTTGAGCCCACGGTCCGTTCCACCGAGCCCGGCGATCGCGTTCTGGACATCCTTTGGCGCGTCGAAGGCCAGGTGCTGGCTGCCGCCTTCTTGGAGTACGAATTCCAGGAGGCCGGCACGCAGGAGGTGCTGGTCCAGGCCCGCACCGAGAGGGCCGGCATCGCCCAGGCGACTGAATTCGTCAAGGTGCTCTCCTCGGCCTTCGCTGGCCCCTCTGGCGGCAGCGGCGGCAGCGGCGGCAGTGGTGGCAGTGGTGGCAGTGGCGGCAGTGGCAGCAGCGGCGATCCCGCCGGCAGGCCGCCGGGTTGGCCCGGCGCCAAGCCAGTCGAAGCGCCGGTCATCAACGCCACCGTCAAGGACAACGTGGCGTCGTTCTCGTTTGACTGGGGCCCTGGCGCCGATGTGGTCCACTGGGATTTTGGTGATGGCGACAACAGCACCGACGCGGCGCCGACCCACAGGTACGAGGCGGTGGGAAACTACGAGGTTGTCCTAGTTGTCTCCGGCGGCGGGCAGATGGCCCGGGCCTCGGTTCTCGTGGCCGTCGAGTGGGTGCCTTTCCAGCCGCACGTGATCGTCGGTGTGCCCGAC
Source organism: Thermoplasmatota archaeon (assembly GCA_041622435.1). Taxonomy (GTDB): domain Archaea; phylum Thermoplasmatota; class E2; order JACPAO01; family JAHFTW01; genus JBFJVP01. The sequence goes on from JBFJYU010000186.1 coordinate 650, forward strand.
AGCGGCATCAATCCCTACCACCAGGTGTATCGGCGCCCCCACCTCGTCGAACACCCCTGCACGTACATCATCGATTACCCGTGCGACATTCCGGCCTTGGAGTTGACGCTTGACGGGTCCTCGTGGCAGGCGGCCTTCGATGCCGATCGGGAGAAGTGGGAAGCCATCGGGCCGGGCGACCGCTACTGGATTCCCGGCACCAACATCATTGGCGCCATCTGTGACCAGCCGTACCAGGGCAGCACCCTCACCAGCACCGACCCCCTGGCTGGGCGGGACCTGTGCATCCTTGACGACACGTCCATGCACGGGACGGGCACGACCTCCAGTGTGCTGTCGGAGAACCCGGATGCCTTGATTGTCTTCGTTGAGGGCAACTCCGGTGGCGCCAACTACCTCACGGACGGCTTCTACCCCATCGACATCGTGAGTTACTCCTGGGGGCCCCCGGTGCCCATTCCTCTCGTAGGCACGGCCGCGTTTTCCCGCGGCCCGATTGTCGTCGCTGCCGCCGGCAACGAAGGCGCTTTTCCGGTCGTCGCGGACGGACAGAAGACTCCGACCAACGTCTACACGGTGGGCGCCGGCGACGGCGCGACGCGCACCGAGCCGGGTTACAGCGGTTGGAAGACCGCCGACTTCGTGAGCCAATACTGCCGACCCACCGCCGACACTCGCAGTGTAAGCCAGACGCGTGACAGCTACTGCGGAACCAGTTTCTCGGCGCCGACGTTTGCCGGCGCGCTGTCCAAAGTCATCCTGGAACTGCGCCGCGAGAGCGGCTACACGGGCAGCGTGTCTGGCATCTTCGTCGATCCGGTTCTGGGCGTGACCAAGATGGACCTGCGGCGCGCCGTCAACCACACGGCCAGCTACCGGCCGGATTCGCCCTTTCCGGCCACGAACTTGGGCGTGCCGTTGCAGGCCAGCGCGCCGTTCTACCAGTGGGGCTGGGGCTATTACGCACGCAACGAGGTGCCGGCCACGCTGGCTTGCCTGCGCGAAGGCATCTGCCCCGCGCGCCCCGCAGACACGACGGCGTACATGCAAGCCCTGTGGTTGCTGCGCGAAGTCTCGTCCTAGTTGGGCTCGAGCCGCTTGAGTTGACCGGCCAGCCAGGCGTCCACTTCCGACGCGTACCAGCGGCTCGTGCTACGGTCACTGGGGCCGCCGGCCAGGATCGTGTGGGCCGCGTCCTCGGCGAAATCGGTGACCAGCCGGTACGAGGGGGCGAAGTTACTGTTGCGCCCCGCGGCGCGGAAACTCTGCGATTGGTGGATTGTCGTGCGCCCGCCGGCCAGGTGGACGGGGCCGCGATCCAGGCCCAGCCAGGCGGGTACGCGGCCGCCCAGCAGGATGTGCCGCATGGTCGCCTCGCGCCGGGTGCGCCACGGTTCCAGCTCGCCGTCGAGGCCCTCGGCCGCCTCGCGCCAAATCTCGTGGCGGGGCCGCGTGTACCAGGGGTTGTCGGCGTCGAGCAGAACGCGGTCGAAGTTGGCGTAGAAGCCGGCGAAGAGGCCGGTCTCCGTGCGCGCGTAACGCACGAGGCGGTCGCCGAGCACGGAGCCGAACACCGTGTCGAGCAGGGCGTCATAGAAGGCCTCGAACTGGGTGGCGCCGACGCTTTCGAGGTCGTACTGGCAATCCCAGTCCCGCAAGGCGCGGCCCTGCGGCGTGTCGGGGAGCAGCGGCCTGAGGATTTCCATGTAGGCCTCGGCCTGGGGTGAGTGGACGTCCATTTGCATCTCGCCCATGGCCTGCACGTCCCAGTCGTCGCGTTCGGCCAGCAGGGCTTCGATGCGTTCGGCGCGGTAGGCGCCCATGGGCAGGTTCATCGGCCGGCCCGTGGAGAGGTGGTTCAGGTCGTTGTTAGCCGTCGCGCAGAAGCCACGCTTGGGCCGCAGTTCGCGTGGCATCTCATGGGGATCCAGGTAGCCCTGCCAGTCGTTCTCGGGGTCCCAGCCCGGCAGGGGCACGAGCCCGGACATGCCGGGGCGGCGGCGCGGCGCGCGGCCGCTCATCTGGTAGGCGACATCGCCGTGGGTGTCGGCGAGCACCCAGTTCCATGCCGTCTCGAGGCGGCCGAGGCTGTCCCGGCCCTCCTCGACGTCGGCGGCGTGCAGGAGATCCACGAGTGCCTGTAGGCTGGCGGCTCCGGTGCCGTGGCCGGAGGCCCACTTGGTCGCGAGGTAGAGCCCGGGCTTGTGCGGGTCGCCGTGCAGGACGCCGTGGCGGTTTTCGTAGAACGTCAGCCGCACGTCGCCGTCGCGGCGGCGCACCGTTTCACTGCGCGCGCGGAATCGGTGCCACACCTCGCGGCCGCGGTGGATGCGGCGGTAGCGGCCGTCGCGGCAGTCCTCGATCCAGGAGTCGATGCCGTCGAGGTACGCGTAGGTGGGGCCCCAGGCGACGTCGTTGGTGCGGCCGATGAGCACGCCGGGGACGCCGGGCATCGTGGCGCCCATCATGTAGCGGGTGACCTCGGCGCTGGGGGAGCCGTTGCTGTTGCCCGTTGCGTTTTCGTGCGCTTGGTCGCCGGCCAGCAGTTCCATGCTGACCTCGTACCACACGCCGGGCAGGCGGTCGGTCTCCAGGTGCGGGTCGCTGGCTAGGATCGCCTTGCCGGTGCGGGTCTTGTGGCCCGCGACGGCCCAGTTGTTCGAGCCACGGGGGCTGGGCACGAGGTTGCCGCGCCACAATTCCTCCGGCACCATTGGTTCTGGCACATGGACGCGGCCAAGCAGATCCAGGTCCATGCCTTCCAGGTGGCCGGGGAACAATTCCTCCATCAGTTCGCGCGACAGGCCCATGCGGGCCAATTCGACGACGAGCCGCTCCACATCGCCCTGGGTTTGGGCGAGGCCGACGAAGGCGACGAGCCGGCCCATCATGACCGTGTCCTCCGGCGTCCAGGCGTCGGGCTTGAAGCCCAAGATGCTCAATTCCCACGGCCGGCGGCGGCGCAGCGCCTCGTTGAGTCCGCGCGTGTAGGCCTCCAGCAGCCGGCGCGTGCGGGGCTCCAGTTTGGCGACCTCGGCGCCGGCGCCGCGGTCAAACCGGTGGCGCAGGAAGAACGTGTCCAGGTGGAGTCCGCCGGGGCCCTTGTCGAGGTATTGGCTGGCCTCGCCGCGGCCGAGGATGCGCAAGAGCAGCATCTGGAGTCCGCGGTCCCACGCGTGGCAGAATCCGAGGCCCCGGAAGAGTCCCTCCTCGGTGCCCGACCGGATGTGTGGGACGCCGTTCTCGTCGCGTTCGATGCGGGCTGCCCCGTCCCCCTTCAGGTGCCACGTTCGCGCCACGCGTCGGGCAGGTGCCCCGACTTAGAAGCGTTGGCGACCCGACTGAAACCAATCGCACCACTTAAAGCGGAAATGGACCCCATGTTCCAGTGGATGCGCTCGCGAAAGCCTGGAGGCACCACCCCCATCGTCTCCTGGAGAAAAGACGCTGCGGCCCTGCGGGGAAGCATCGAGCGCCAGCGCGACGCGATCCTGGACTTGAAGCGTCGGCTCCGGTCCAGGTAGGATTGGCGCTGGCGGGCGCCCCGCCGCCCCGCCCGGCCGCCGGGGGGAGCTCTCGGCAGCACGCAGGCGCTGGCACCCGCAGGCTCAGTGCCCGCCCACGCCCAGGTGCTCCTGCAAGCCATGCATCATGCCCAACGCGAACTGGTACTGATCGCCCGAATCGGTCAACGCGGCGCGGTCCCCGGCGTGGTCAACGAAGCCCAACTCGACGAGGACGGCCGGCATGTTCGTCTCGCGCAAAACGTAGAAGTTGGCCGTCTTGACGCCCCGGTCGTTCAGGCCGACGTGCGTGATCAACTCCGGCTGAACCTTGCCAGCCAGCTTCGCCGCCGTCGACTCGCTGTTCAGGCCCGAGTAATAGTACGTCTCGGTGCCCTCGCCACCACACTCCCCACAACTGTTGGCGTGGACGCTGATGAAGTAGTCCGCGCCCCAGGAGTTGGCGCCGTCCGTGCGGTCGCTGAGGCTCAGCGTCGTGTCCGTCGAGCGGGTCATGTAAACCGTCGCACCCTCGGACTCAAGCAGATCGCGCAACTCTAGGCTGACGGCGAGGTTGACGTCCTTCTCCTCGACGCCGCCGTAGGTCGCGCCCGGGTCCGTGCCGCCGTGGCCCGGGTCCACCGCGATCTTGTAGCCGCTTAGGCTGTTGCCGCCGCCACCGCCGGTGCCGTACTGGAGCGTGTCTGTGTAGCTGGAGTGGACCCAGCCGGTGTCGCTGGTGCCGTGGTCGTAGTAGATCTCGTACCAGGTGGCACCGCCCCCATCCGTGGCGCTGCTGACGCGGTAGTACTCCTGGCCGCCGTGCACGTCGCCAATGTCGGTGTAGCTCGTGCCGGGCCCGGTGCGGACGTTCAGGGCGCTCGCCGTGATGCGCTCCACCGTGCCGGAGACGGCGCTGAGCAGGCTGTTGTGGATGTAGCCGGTCTGGCCGTTCCACTTGATGGCGATGTAGTTCCCGTTGGGGCCCGTCCAGTCGGCAAAGCCCACGTAGCGTTCGCCGATCGCCGCCGTGCCGAGGATCTCATTGCCTTGGTCGGTGACATCCGTCATGCCGGGGCCGTCGCGCACGTTGGCGGTGCTCGTGACCTCATAGAGCTGCATGTCCCAGTTGATGGCGACGCCGTGCTGGATCTGGTTGTAATTGTTCGACTCCTGAATTTCGATGAACTGCTTGTCCGACTCGTAGCTCGGGCCGTTGTCGGCCTGGCGAATCTCGAAATGGACGTGGCAGCCGGTGCTGCCGCCGGTCGACCCCTCGTAGCCGAGCAGGTCGCCCGCCGCCACGTTCTCGCCGTCGCTCACGGTGACCGAGTCCATGTGGGCGTAGTAGGTCAGGAAGCCCATGTCGTGGGTCAGCACCACGTAGTTGCCGTAGCCGTTGGCGTCCCAGCGGACGTCAACCGAGCCGGCGCGGGCTGCGTAGATGGGCGTATCGCAGCCGTTGGCGATGTCGACGCCGCGGTGGTAGCGCGCGCAACTGCTGCGGCATTCCCAGTAGATGCTGCTGACGCGGCCGTCCATGGGCCACAGGAACTCGACGCCGGTCGGGTTTTCCACGGGCGCCTCGTCCACGGTGACGCTCTGGCTCGCCGCGTCGCTGCCGCCGTTGCCGTCGCTCACGGTCAGGCTGACCGTGTAGGTGCCGGCGCTCGAGTAGGTGTGGCTGGGGGTGGAACCGCTGCCCGTGGCGCCGTCGCCGAAGTCCCACGAGTAGGTCAGGGCGTCGCCGTCGGGGTCGCTGCTGCCGCTGCCGTCGAAGCTGCACGCGAGGTCGGTGCAGGAGTACGTGAAGCTCGCCGTCGGGTCCTGGTTGGGCGTCGGGCTGGTTACCGTTGCCGTGATCGTGTAGGAGCCGCTGCCCGAGTACGAGTCAACGCGGACGTACCAGTCGCCCGCGGCCGGGTTGGCGTGGGTGCAGGTCTCGTCGCTGCTGCCGGTGTATGGCCGGCAGTCGTAGGTGCTGTCCGAGGGGCGCTCGCCCTGGCGGGTGTACAGGTCGAAGTCCGCGTCGGCGGGGCCGTCTAGGACGACCTCCAGCTCGGTGGCGTCCGACGGGACGCTGATGCGGTAGAAGTCCTCGTCACCGGCCCCACTCAGGCTGCCGGACTCCGGCACGCCGTCGGTCAGGTACGGGTCGCCGGCCGGCTCCGTCGGGGAGACGCTCTGGCTCGCCGAGTCGGTGCCGCCGTTGCCGTCGTCCACCGTCAGCGTGGCCGTGTAGGTGCCTTCGCTCCCGTACGTGTGGCTCGGGGAGACGCCGCTGCCGCTGTTGCCGTCGCCGAAGTCCCAGGAGTAGCTCAGGGTGTCGCCGTCGGGGTCGCTGCTGCCGCTGCCGTCGAAGCTGCACGTCAGGTCGGTGCAGGTGTGGGTGAAGCTGGCCGTCGGGGCGTTGTTGCCGCCGCCGCTGCCGCCGTCGTGGGTCGCTGTGATGCGTACCGAGCCGCTGCCAGAGAAGGAGTCCACGCGCACGTACCACCAGCCGGAGGCGGGGC
>JBFJYU010000187.1:0-6580 GCA_041622435.1 Thermoplasmatota archaeon
GGAGCGGCCGGGCAAGGGCACCCTGGCCACGCCGTGCGACGAACTGGAGCCGCCGACGGTGATGCTTCGCAACGGCAGCGTGGTGCCCCTGCGCTCCATGGCCGAGGTTCGGGAGATGCGGCCGGCCGTGCTGGAGATCCTGGATCTGGGCGAAATGCTGGTGCCATTCGGCGAATTCGCCGAAAACAACCACCTGCTGCCCCACGCCAGTTACTGCTGGGAGTGGTGGGTGCAGGAATTCCAGGCGGCCACGGGCACCACGGAGGATGTCCACCCAAGCGGCAGCCTGTCGGGGCCGGAGATGGTGCGCCTCGCCGAGGAGACCGGCACGCCGCTGCACCCCGACGCAACCCTGCTCTGGCATGACCTGGAGCCGGCAGCGACGCGGAGCCTGGGGGAGTGGGTGCGCGCCGCGGGCCGCTGGGAGGAGGGCAGCCTCGTCTTGCCCGCCGACCCCTCGGATGAGACCGCCGCGGCCGGGCTGACACTGCTCGCCGACCTGCTGTGCCATTTCACGATCGAAGCCGACGAGGCGGGAGACCGCGCCCACGTGGACTCGCTTCTCAGTTATCCGCTGGTTCGCTGCCTGGGCCTCGACGTTGAGGGCGACCCCGCCGGCGACGGCCAGGTCATCGACACCCCCCGCCGTCGCATCCTGTTCGACCCGTGCCAGCCCGACCTGCCCGGCCGCTACCCCAACGTGGCCCTGGTCGAGCGGCTGTCAGGCCTGACAGTTCGCCCCAAGGCTCCCGCACGCATCGGTGGACGCATGGGGCGCCCCGAGAAGGCGGATGTGCGCAAGATGCAGCCGCCGCCCCACGGCTTGTTCCCCATCGGCGCCGCCGGCGGCAACCAGCGCCAAATCCGCGACGCCGCCGCCCAGGGCAGCATCGAGGTCGAGGTCGGCGAGCGCGTGTGCAGCGACTGCAAGCGCAAGACCTGGAGGACCTTCTGCGACTGCGGCGGCCACACCGAGGTCGCGCCCAAGCCGCCGCGCGAGGGCTTCGAACGCGAAATGACCACCGTGCGGCTGCGCGAGGAACTGGAGCGCGCCCGGGCCGCGTTGTCGATGGGCCGGCTGCCGGCACAGGTCAAGGGCGTCGTCGGCGTCATCAACAAGGACAAGGTCCCCGAACCGCTGGAGAAGGCGCTGCTGCGCGCCAAGCACGGCCTGTGGGTGTTCAAGGACGGCACCGTCCGTTACGACATGACCGACGTGCCGATCACCCACTTTCGCCCCGCCGAGATCCACGCCCCGGTGGAGCAGCTGCGCGAACTCGGCTACACGACCGACATCCACGGCGACGACCTGGAGCGCGACGACCAGGTGCTCGAACTGCGCGTTCAGGACATCGTCGTCAGCAACGGCTGCATGGACTACTTCATCGCAACCGCCCGTTACATCGACGAATTGCTCGTTCACTTCTACGGCCTCAAGCCATTCTACAACGTCGAATCACGCGACGACCTGCTCGGGGCGCTCACGATCGGATTGGCGCCCCACACCAGCGGCGGCGCCCTGTGCCGCATCATCGGCTGGACCAAGGCGCAGGTGCACTACGGGCACCCGTACTTCCACGCGGCAAAACGGCGCAACTGCGACGGCGACGAAGATGCCGTCATGCTCCTGATGGATGGCCTCCTGAACTTCAGCCGCCACTTCGTTCCCGACCGCCGCGGCGGACTCATGGACCTGCCCCTGGTGCTGACCACCCGGCTCGACCCCAACGAGGTCGATAAGGAGGCCCACAACGTCGACACCCTGTGGCGCTATCCCCTGGCGTTCTTCGAGGCCACAACCCGCCACGCCCACCCCAAGGACGTGGACAAAATCATGGGCATGGTCGCCGACCGTGTCGGCAAACCGGAGCAGTACGAGGGCTTCGGGTACACCCACGACACCCGGGACATCGCCGAAGGCCCCGCCGCCTCGGCGTACAAGACCCTGGGCTCCATGATGGACAAGATGACGGCCCAGATGGAACTCGGCCGCAAGTTACGCGCCGTCGACGAGGCCGACGTCGGCGCCAAGGTGATCGGCACCCACTTCCTGCCCGACCTGATGGGCAACCTCAAGGCGTTCAGCAAACAGAAGGTGCGCTGCCCGCAGTGCAACGCCAAGTACCGCCGCATGCCCCTCAAGGGCGTCTGCCTGTCCTGCGGCAACCCCAAGCTGACGCTGACGGTGCACGAGGGTTCTGTAAAGAAATACCTCAACATCTCAAAGGAAGTCGCGGAGAAATACAACCTCGACCCGTACACCAAGCAGCGCATCGTGCTCCTGGAGCAATCCGTTGATTCACTCTTCAACAACGACAAGGTCCGCAAGGCAAAACTGTCGGATTTCTTCTGAGTTTTTTCGCTTCACCCGGCCCACTCGGTCGGCGCGGGGTGATGTGCTCCACGCGCATCCGGAACTGGATCGTCCCAGGCGCCGTCCAAATTATCCAGCGCCCGGGCAAACGCGCCCGCCGACTGGAAGCGCTCGCTCGGGTCCGGACGCATGGCGTGTTCAACGGCTGCACTGAGGGCCTCCGGCGCGTGCGGAATCGGGAATGCGGGGCGTGTCGAGTCAACGGTTCGGCGCGCCGCCACGTCCGACAACCCGGTCAGGTCGACGGGAGGGCGGTTGGCCAGCATGCGGTAGAGCACCGCCGCGAGGGCGTATTGGTCCGATTGAGGCGTCACGGGGTCGCCCCGCGCCTGCTCAGGGCTCATGTAGGCCACGGTGCCCGGCTGGGTGCCCGCCGTCGTCAGGGAGGTCCAGTCACCGGGCGGCTCGACGGACAACGCGATGCCGAAGTCGCCCAGCTTGGCGCGGTCGTCGGCGCCAAACAGGATGTTGGCCGGCTTGACATCGCGGTGGACGACGCCACTGGCGTGCAAAGCGTCCAGCGCCGCCGCCACGTCGCGGGTGATTGCGACGCACTCGCCGACGGCCAGGGGCCCCCGCGCCATGCGCTGCTCCAGGTCGCCGTTGGGCAGGTGCTCGAGGACCAGGATCGGAGTGGCGCCGCGGATGGCGTCGAGGAGCTTCACGAGCCGGGGGTGGTCCAGGGATCGCATCAGGTGGATCTCTCGCTCCAGGCGCTTGCGCGCCTCCGCCGAGGACCGCCAGTGGGGTTGCAGCTCCTTGAGCACCACCGGGTCGCCGCTCACGTTGTCGGCGGCCAGCACGACGCGTCCGTGCGACCCGTCGGCGATGGCCCGGCCCACCTTGTAGCGATTGCCGATGACTTGTCCAGCCTCCAGTTGCGGTGCCGTCATCCGGGGGCTCCGGTCGGCCAGAGCCACGAGCACGCGGTGCTCCTCGGATGTGATGCCGAGGTTGCGTCGCAGGACGCTCAGGTAGTGCTGGTCCGTCCGGTCGTCGGCGCTTCGCGCCCGGGCCTCCTCGATCGCCGCCCGGTAAATCTCCAGCCGGCGGCGGTAGACGCGTCCCGTATTGCTGGGTGGCCCGCGCACTCCGTGGGCTGGCCGCCGCAACCGCAGGGTCGGTGCGTAGAGGGCCGCGATGGCCACCGCGGCGGCCCCGCCGAGCCACCACTGGTCGAGGAGGACGTCGGCCGCCCACCAGAACAGTCCGGCCCCCGTGGCGACGCACAAGGCCGCATAGCCGGCGACGGCGGACGCCGAGCGGGCGTGCAGGTCAATGTCGAAGAGCCGGTAGTGGGCGATGGCGTAGGTGAAGAACGCCACGCTCAGCAGCCGCCACAGTCCAACGAGGTTGAAGCCCTGCGCTTGCAGGTCAATGACGAAGCGCTCGATTAGGCCTGCGGCCGCCGGAACCAGCGCCATCGTCAGGATCAGCGTGCTCCATGCTTCGTGCCGGCGCATCGCCGCCAGGATGGCCACGCCGATGACCGTGAGGAGTGCCAGGGCCACCACGCTCCAAGCCAGGAGCAACTCGCCGCGCTGGGCGAGTTCCTCAAAACGGGTTGACCCGGGCAGCCCGTAGGTCAGCAGCTCCGTTCCCTTGTACGAAACGAATGTCAACAGGGCGGCCACGATGAGGGCCATTTGGTCACGCACCGTGTCGGCTTGTGCCCGCCGCCAGCGCGCCGCCGCCGCCCACAACGCGATGACGAACACCCCGAGGGCACTGAACGCGCTGAGCGGCCGGAAGAGTGGCCCGAAGCTGGCTCGAACCTGTCCCGTGTGGGGGTTGACATCGGTGCCGTTGATGAAGAGGCCCGGCTCGGTCCAGAGGATGAACAGGCCGGCGATGGCGGGGACCGACGCCAGAAACACGCCGAGCGGCTGGCGCACCACGGGGTGGACGGCCGCCGGGTACTGGGCCAGGAAAAGGAGAAGCGGCAAGTACAATGGAATCAGGAGGGCCGTGTTGGTGTAACTCCAGAAGAGCACGCTCGCCTCGTCGGCGGCCAGGTTGGAGGTGTTGGCTGCCGCGACCTGGAGGCCCCACAAGATCGCGAAGAGGCTGAACGCGAGCACTCCGGAGCGCCCCGTTGCGCGGCGCGTCGAGCGTACGACGGACACCAGTACCACCAGGCCGAGGAATGCCATGGCGATGCCCGACGCGACGCCGAGCAGGTTGCTTGGATGGAATTGGTATGTCATGTTGTCCCCCAGCCATGCGATCGGCCGACGGCCGCGCGCACACTTGGGCAACCCCGCAGCGACCCTTAAACCGACGGGCCCCCCGTGGCTTGGTCGCAACCAGTCGGTTTCCACTCGCCGCCCGGATACGGACCGATACGGACCTTCACGCGCGTCGGCACGTGGTGATGTTTTCGGGCGCCGTGTAGCAGCGGCAATGGTTCTCCGCTTGCGTGAGGAAAAGACCGGCGTCAGCGCACGGGTCCGCTACATCGTCGAGTCCGGCGCGGTCCGCCGTGTCGGCCGTCACTTGCTGCAGGCAGGCGAGGGGGTGGCTCGCTGTCGACCCCGAGCAGCTGTAGTCGTTGGGGTCGTCATCCGGGCAAGCCTCGGGTCCGCAGGGAGTGTCCGTGTCGGGGCGCCAGTGGCACGTCTTTTCCGTGCAGGGCCCCGCCCACCAGGCGGGATCGTCGCACCGCGGGTGGTGGCACGTGGTTTCGTTGCTGGCCGGCGCCGGGCACCAGGCCTGGCGTGGCTCGCTGGGCTCGGGGCTTGATCCAGCATCGTCGCCCGCTTCGGAGGCCGCCGCCTGGCCACTGGCGCAGGCGGCTCGCCAGCGGGCATCAGGTTCCCGTTGTTCCACGTCCGACCCGTCGGCGTCGTGGGGCAGGATCGAACCCGTCGGGCGTGGTCCGGTGTCGGTCACCAAGGCCACGATGACGACTGAAACCAGCGCGACGGCTAACCAGTGGCGCCGGGCGGCCTTGGCGGCGTCCGGGAGGCGTCGCATTGCACGTTTCCACACGCTGTTCACCGGGGGATAAGGGGGGCCGGCCGCCGTGGTGGCGTGGGGTTGGAACGAGCCAACCGCCTCGCGCCTCCGGCGAGCCAGGGGGGCCTATGTGAAATCACTACAAGAGCCCGTGCCAGATCAGCCCAGCGCGTCGACCGTCTTGTTGTACACTTGGTCGCATGCTCGGCCCCCTGGCCGGTACATGAGCGAGGCGTCGGCGCAGGGCCGGATGGACACCACCAGGGTGCCCGCCACGAGGTCCGTGCAGCGCTGCGCCTGGCCGATGTCGACTTGCCAACCGCACGGCTCGTTGCTCGAATGCACGGCGATGCAGAGGCCATCACTCTTGGGGGTCTCGGCGAGGCACCCGGCCAGGCCCGCTTCGCGCGGAGGCCAGTTGGTCGGCGTGCCATCGCCGCTGACCCAGGCGTCGGCCTCAACGAGGTTCGTCAGTTGGAGGCTGGCGAAGTACGCGCTTTGGGCACCAGGGCCGAATTCAACGGGCTCGGCGCTGGCGCTGGCGCTGACGGGCGGAGCCGTGGCGATCAACGCGCCGAGCAGGACGCTGGCGCGGAGGCGGGGCAGTGGGCGGCCCCGGGGTTCGTTGACCTGGCGGCGGCGTGCCGCCAGCTTGGAGTTCCGTGTCTTCTTCATGCGGTCACCTTCTTTTGATCAAAGGTTGAGGACGGTTTCCAGGTCGGTGGTGGTCGTGGATAGAGGTATGGTCGGCGCGGCCAAGCTTGGCGGCGGCACGTTGCGCAGGCATGCAAGGATGTTGCTGTCCGTGGCGCTGATGACGCATCGCATCACGGCGGAGCTGAAGCAGGTCCAGTCGCACGAGCCGTCGAGGTTTGCGGCGATGACGACGGTCACGGTGGCCGTGGTGCCGCGCCCCTCGACGCGTATGAGCCCGCCGCCGGTGGTCATGTTGATGTGGTCGCGCTCGAGCCACCCGGGGCCGGACGGGCCCGTCACCAGGTCGGAGAGGGCCTGGCACGCCTGTTGGGGCGTGCAGGGGCTGTGGGCCGGCTTGGAGACCGGTTGCATGGGTTCGCCGGTGGTGGGATTCAGGATCGGCTCCTGGCGGTCGTTGCTGGGAGCGCAAAGGATGAGTTTCTCGTCGCCGTGATCCAGGGTGCGGAGCAGGTCGCCGGGGCACGTGAAGTCGGGGCCTGGCCCGATGGCATCGGCGACGGTGCGATCCAGCAGCAGGGACGCGCCCCCTCC
>JBFJYU010000188.1:0-6562 GCA_041622435.1 Thermoplasmatota archaeon
AGGAGACGTAGCCGTCGCAGGCGCGCAGGAAGTCCTCGTCGATGTAGGAGTCGTACAGGCGGTCGATCAGGTGCTCGCGCAGGAGCAGGTTGTCGATGTTGGGCCGGCCCTGGCCGACGGGGCCGCCGAGGCTGATGTACAGGTCGTCGTCGATGCAGCCGCCGGTGCTAACCCAGGCGTCGATGAAGCCGGCTTCCATCATCTTGACGAACAAGTCGCGCATGCCCGTGGAGATCAGCGTGCCCGCGGTGGCGAGGATGACGGTCGGCCGGTCCGGGTCGTTGAGGGCGCGGCGCAGGATCTGGCACACCTGTCCCAGTTGGCGGCCCTGGGCGCTGGTTTCGGCCATCATGTCGACCAATTGTTCGATGCTGGCCGTCGGCTGCACCTGCTTGACGGGGAGCTCGAAGAACTGGTTCTTCTGCCAGGCGTACTCGGGGTCTCGGGGTTCCATGGAGGTCTCTCCCGGCCCGCCTGGCCGCCCCCTTGGGCGGGACGACTCGGAACCCAGGCCGTGATATCCGTTCGAGGCGGGGCGGGATTTGAAGTTGACGCCTGTGGCAACAGAGGGCCGCGCGCCGGGCACGGCCCGTCAGGGGAGCGGCGCGTTCCACGCCGGGCGCAGCAGAGGGCTCGAACCCGGCCCCAGCAGCGGCTCCTCCTCCCAGTCGGTCCAGCCGATGCTCTGGGGATCGAACGGGAACGCGGCCCAGGTCACCAGGAAGAGTGGCGCGGTGTTGCCGATCGGATCGCTGTGGGCAATGCCCGCGTACTCCCGGGTCAGTGAGACGCCAACCGGGCCGGCGGGTGCCTGCATGGCAAACCCTCCCGTCGGGCCGCCCAACGGCGCCGGCGCGCCGGTCGTGGCCGCGGTCCATCCGGGCCCCGCCCAAAGGTGCTCGCCGTCGGCCATCCTGGTCTCGAGGCGCCACGCCTCCGCGCCAGTCAACTCCAGCGCGACCATGTCGTAAGCAAGGACGCCGGAGTCAGCCAGGGAGCCGGAGCCGTGCACCAGTGTCGTGCGTCGGGGCGTCACGCAGGGCCCGAGGTCGCAGGGGACAGCCAGATAGTCGTCGGACGCCATGATGTCGCCGCCACCAAACCACGCGTAGAGGCGCCCGAACCACGCCCGCGTCGCGACACCTCCGGACGCCGCGCCGCCGGTCCACACCGGTTCGACAACCTGGACGTCGGTGCCGTAGCGGGGGGTTTCCGCAAGCAACAACGCCGCTTGATCCGAGTTGGGGGTGCCCTCGGCCAGCAAAAGCAACTCCATCAGCCGGCCTTTGGTTTCCCAGCGGATCTCGAGGCCCATCCCGTGGCCGGCCGCCGCCCACACGGTCTCGCCGCTCTCCACATCGCGCAATCCCGCCAGCATGGTGCCGCCGGCGACGTACAGGAGCGTTGTCTCGCCGGATTGGAGGCCCCAGAACGCGTCATCAAGCGTTAGAAGAATGGCCGCGGATTCGCCGGCGGCGACATTCCAAATGAGTTGGCCATCGTACGCGGCGGCCAACGACGCGCGCGGGGCGAGCCGATCCGGGACCGCGTCGCTCAAATCGTCGCTCGATTCGCCCGATTCGCTGAGGCATCCGGGCAACAAGAGGACGACGAGCATGAGCATCGCGCGGCGCATGGAGCGGGTCAGCCACGCACGCGCATAAGGCCCTTGCCCGCCGCCGGCGCGTCGTTGCAGCAGCCCGCCTGCCAGCATCACCGCAAACCTTGATCGGGGCCCTCGCGGGCCAAGCGCGGGACGGTCCGCCTCGCTCGACGCGTTGACCCGTCATCGGGCTGCAACCGGTTGGTTGCCGCCACGCGAGTGGTGCTGTAACCCCATGTTCAAATCACCGGACGAGCGTGTACGCACGTTCACCCTTGGCCACCGACGCACCTCCCGCACGTCCCGGCGCCGCCGGCGCGCCCCCCGTCAAACCCCCTGGCCGCTTGCCGCGGCAGGAACCCGGCCAGCCTCCCGCGCGGCCGCCGTTCATCAATTTGTGCGGCGACTACCGTTTCTTGCGCGGTGGCTACTGGGCGCAAGTCGATGCCGAACTCAATGGCGTTCCCAGCCGACCCACGCCGGTGCAGGCGATCACGGCCCAAAACGCGGCGGCATGCCTGTTGGTCGCCCGCGCGGCCGGCATCCCCACGGTCGCCTGGACGTTGGCCCGCCGCCCCAGCGATGTCGAGCCGCCGTGCCTGCTGGTGCCGGTGGCCGGCCTCACCGACACCTGCTACCAAGTCAACAAGCCGCGCTCGGCGGCAACCCAGTGGCGAAGCGCCACCCAGAACGGCACCCGCCCCGTGCTCGCCGTCTCCCTGCCCGGCCCGCTGCGATCCCTGAAGCTCGTCATGGGCGTCACCACCCACGACGAATACCAGTTGGCCTGGAACGTCTGGCAAACGTTCGGCATTCCGCTGGCCCTCGTGTGGTTCGTCGAGGCGCCCGCGCCCACCGACGACGATCCGGCGGCCACGGCCCCGCTTTTCCTTGGCTTCGACCCGCTGCCCCTGCACGAGTTGTCGGAACGCGACCTGCGCCTGTTCGAGGAGGTGAGCCAACGGCCGATGTCGCCATCGTGAGCGACGCCTCCAGCCGCGGGCGGCCAGGCGAATTCCGGGCGATGGAGGCGTACGTGCGCCAAGCGCCCGACCACGGCCACCGCGCGGAAATCATCGACGTCGCCGACTGGGATCGGCTGCCAGCGTTCGACGCCACCTACCTGCGCCTCGACACCAGCGTCCTCGGCCTGCCGTTTGCCGTCAGTCGCTACGCGTGGGAACTCGGCCACCGCGTCGTCGACGACCCCAACAGTCTGCTCACGTGCATGAACAAGGCCCACGTTCAGGGCCTGCTGGAACGCGCCGGCGTCGCCACGCCCCAGACGGTTCTCCTGACGCGCGCCGGTCGGCAGGAACTCGACGCCGACGAGCTCTTCGAGGAGCTCGGCACCCCAATCGTCTGCAAGGCGCCGTCGGGCGCGTTCAGCAGCGCCGTCGAGAAAGCCCACGACGCCGCCGAACTGCGCCGCCTCGTGCGCCGCTTCAGCACCCGCAGCGATGTCGTTCTCCTGCAACGGTTTTGCAAGTCCACGTACGACTGGCGCGTCGGGTTCCTGTGCGGCGAACCCCTCTACGCCGCCCGCTACCACATCCCGAAGGGCGCCTGGCGGATCCACGACAAGCCCGAGGGCGGCCAGCGCAAGGAGTGGGCGAAGGTCGAACAAATTCCCCTTGAGCAGCTTCCCCCGGAAGTTCTGGCGACCGCCGCGGCGGCGACACGGACAATCGGCGCCAGCCTGTACGGGGTCGACCTGAAGCTGCTGGAGGACGGCACCGTCATCGTGATCGAAGTCAACGACAACCCCAACATCGACTTCGACAGCGAACTGCCCGGCGCATCCGGCAAATGGGGCGAAATCATCGACCGCATCGCGACCCGGGGCCCCCGTGTCGGCGGCTGAACCCCGCATCCGGCGGGCGACAACGGCCGACCTTGACGCGCTCACGCGCTTCGAGCACCTCTGCTTCCAGCCCTGGCGCCGCAGCAGCCGGGCCAGCCTGCGACGGAGCCTCGCCAGCCCGCGGCAGTCCGTGTGGGTCGTGGACGGCCCCGGCGGCTTGTTGGCCTCCCTGGTCCTGTGGCACCACCCGCACGCCTTGCGCGTCTACGGCGTGGCGACCCACCCCGACGCCCGCGGAACAGGCATCGGCAGCAAGCTGATGGCGCACGCGGAAAAGCTGGCTCGCGCCGCAGGCTGCCAACGGGTCATCCTGGAAGCCGACCCCGACGAGCCTGGCCTGGTGGCGTGGTACGAACACAGGGGGTACCGCGCGGCGGCCCATCGGGCCGACTTCTATGGCGCCGGCCACCATGCGGTTCGCCTCGTCAAGAATCTGTAGCGGCGCCACCAGGCGCCGGGCCCGCCCGGCGGGCTCCAGATTGGCTCAATCGTCGATTAAAAACTTATAGGGCCACGTATCCAGAAACTCCGATGACCACCTCGCGCACGCTTCGCCAGACCCTGCTCGCCAGCCTCCTGGCCTTCGCCTTGGCCCTCGCCGGCTGCTCCGACGACTCGGACGACAGCGGCGACGACACGCCCGCCGCCGACGACATGCCCGGCGACGACGGCATGGGCGACGCCGGAATGACCGAGCCGGAGCCCGAGCCGGCCCCGCTCCCCGTCTACATCAACGGCACCGTTACTGGCGCAGTCGACTGCCAGCTGGGCCCCGAGAACGCGGCCATGGGCGACACCCAGACCGTGAGCCCCGACATGACCAACCGCACCTACACGCTCGATGTCATCGGCGGCAACACGAGCCCGGTTGGCTTCGCCCTCTGCCTCGTGTGGGCTCCCGGCGGCGAGACCGGCAACACCGGCACCGTCCCGGCCGACGCCACCGGCGTGACCGTCTATGCGGACGGCGGCGAGAGCGTCCAGTACTCGATTGCGATCGTCTAGCTCACCCGACGAGTAGGCGCACCAGCAGCGCCAGGGTAACCAGCACGAACAGCAACCGGACCCAGCGGGCGCCGTGGCGGATCGCAAAGCGCGACCCCACGGTCCCGCCGACCATCATCGCGCCCATCATGGGCAACCCGACGGCGAAGTCAACGCTGTCGGCAGCGATGAAGAACACGAGCGCGCCGGCGTTGCTGGCGAAGTTCAACAACCGCCCGTGGGCGGCCGCGTCCAGGAACGCGTACCCGTGCAGGGCAACGAAGCCAAAGAGCAGGAAACTCCCGGTGCCGGGGCCCAGGAAACCGTCGTAGAAGCCGACGACGAGGGCCAGCGCGGCGCCGCCGAGCACGACAGCGGCCGTGTTGGGGCGCTTGCGGTCGACCTCGCCGAAGCGGGGCCGGGCGAGCACCCAGCCCGTCATGACGACCATGACCGTGATCACCAGCGCCCGGATGAACTTGGGGTCCACCTGGAGAACCGTCGCGGCACCCAGCAGCGTCCCGGCGAGGCTGAACGGAATCAGGACCAGCGCCACCCGCCGGCGGATCAGGCCGTGCCGAACGTACTGAAGCGTCGCCATGCTGCTGGCGCCCGTGCCCGCGAGCTTGTTGGTGCCAAGTGCTATGTGGGGTGGCAGGCCGGCCGCCAGAAGCGCCGGCAGGCTGATGATTCCGCCGCCGCCAACGATGGAGTCGATGAACGCCGCCACGAAGCCGGCGACAACGAGAAACGCGAGGGTGCCCGGCTCCATCAACTGCCCGAGGCTGGATCGGCTCCTAAGCCCGACGCATCAACCCACCGCTGCGGGGCGCCGTGGGCCGCTAGCGCTTGCTGCCACTGATCGTGACTGCGGCGGCGATCAGGGCGACTGCGCCGCCGCCGACCAGCAGGCCCAGGATCATGGCCGCCCTCAGGCTGTCCGAGTCGTAGCTGCCGCCCAGCACGGGTCGGTCGGTCGGCACGAACGTGCGGCTGTCCTCCCCCGCCTGCACCGTCAGCAGGGCCAGGCTGCGGGCGATCCACAGGTCGAGCAGGCCGTTGTTGATTTCCTGCTCATCCTCGGACAACTCGACCAGTGCAACACTGGAAATGGGTTCGATGCCCGCGTTGCGCGCCTGCAGGATGGCCCTTGAGGCGCTCTGCCGGGCCGCGTCCATCACCGCCTGCGACGGCGCGGCGCCGGACGCGGTCTGGACCGTCAGGCTAGCCTGCGCCTGCGCCTCCACGGCGGCCACGGCGGCCGCGGGCCAGCGCGACGCCTCCATGTGGGCGTGCGCTTCGGCGAGCTTGGTGGACGCCTGGTCCATGCCAAATGGGCTGCCGGTCACCGCCTGCGCGTACCCGACGAGTTCGTCGGCGCGGGAGACGGCGTCCTGGGCCAGCCCGGCTACATCGTCCAGGCGCGGACCGCGGTCGAAAACGTCGCTCAGGCCACCCCACCAGGTCACGGTCTTGGCTCGCTCGGTGCAGAAGCTGGCGGAGAAGAGGCTCTGGAGCTGCGATGACCCGAAGCCCATCGCGCGGCTGGCCGCCTCGTCGTGCAAGGCGGCGGCGTGGTAGGCGCGCACCTGTGCCGCGGCCACGGCGTAGAAACCGGTCGTGTCCTCGGCGCGCAAGCCATACGCGTAGTCTTGCGCGTCCTGCGCCGTCCGGCTGCACGCATCCAGCGCCTGGCCGACGACATCCTCGTCGCCGCGGAAGACGGCCGTGAGGTTTTCTGCCTCGCCGGCCCAAAGCGAGCCTTGGAAGGTCATGGTGGCCGCCGTGTAGTATCGCTCGGTCAGCAGCGCTTCCCTGGCGTCGGCAAGGCGTTCAGCCATCAGGTCGAGACTCTGGGTGACGCGAGCCTCCTCGGTGGAACGCAAGCCGGCCGCGGCCAGGGCCTGCTGGGCCCGTGCGAGCCGGTCTTCCAGGGCATCGACGCCGGCATCGACGGACGGCGCCAGCCGGTCGGCGTAGTCGATCGTTCCAGGAACCGGTGCATCGTCGCCAGCGACCTTGACGCCGGCGGCCAGTTCGATGACCTGCACGAGCGACGCCGCCGGCCGGCACTCGATGCCGATGGCGGCGCAGTGGTCGGTCATGTTGAC
>JBFJYU010000189.1:0-6522 GCA_041622435.1 Thermoplasmatota archaeon
CATCAGGGTGCCGCCCGTGTACCAGCCCATCACGAACGCCTGCTGGCCCTTGATGATGTCGCCGAAGTGGCTGCCGCAGTTGACCCGGGGCTGGCCGCTCTCCTCCTCGAAGGTGTCCGGGTTTTGCACGAAGGAGCGCAGCACCGGGTTGGCCTCGTCACTGATGTCCCAGACCCAGGCGGCGCCCGTGGGAATCTGCGGGTCGAGGGCGCCGGGCAGGGGTGTGTCGCCGTGGACGCAGTTGTTGGCGATGATGTGTTCGTCGTCGACGATGAGGATGGTGCCGTCGTCGTTGGCGAGCGCTTGGTGGTGGTACTTGATGCGGGGGTCGTCCATCATGCTGACCCACGTGGGGTTGGTGGGGCCGCCGGCATCTTCGCTGATGTCCCAGATGAACGTCTCGCCGCCGAGGCCTGTGTAGGTGCCGCCGCCGCCGGCGCAGTAGGCGCGCTCCAGGTCGACGCGGACGGTGATGTCGTGGCAGCCGTCGCTCTCGACGGGGATG
Source organism: Thermoplasmatota archaeon (assembly GCA_041622435.1). Lineage (GTDB taxonomy): Archaea > Thermoplasmatota > E2 > JACPAO01 > JAHFTW01 > JBFJVP01. The sequence goes on from JBFJYU010000189.1 coordinate 506, forward strand.
CCGCCCATGGTGGCCGGGATGGGGAACGTGTGGACCGTCGGGTTGCGGGGGTCGGTGATGTCCAAGACGTCGATGCGCTTGGTCTGGCCGCTGGCGCCGCTGCTGTAGATGTAGGGGGTGCCGGTGACGGCGGCGAGGTTGTGCACGCCGGCGCTGGGCAGGGGCACGGTCGTCACGAGTTCGGGCGCCGACGGGTCGGTGGCGTCCACGATGTGCACGCCGCGACCGCTGCCGGCCAGCACGGCGTAGATCTTGCCCTCCCACTCAAGGACATCGACGTCGCGGGCTCCGATGCCCGGCAGGCTGCCCAGGGTTTCGGGGTGCTGGGGGTCAGCGACGTTCACGAGCCACAGGTCGCCGCCGTTGGTCCAGTACAGGATGTCGCCGTGGACCCAGATGCCCTGGCCGCCGCCTTCCAGTTCGTGGATGAAGTTGGGGCCGAAGCCGGTCAGGTTGCCGAGGTGAGGCAGCGGGCCGGGGTCGGCGGCGGGAGCGGCGACGGGCTCGGCTGCATCGTCCGAGAGGCAGCCGGCGAGCGCGGCGATGGCCAAGAGGCCAGCCGTCAGGTGGAGCTTCATGACTCCACCAGCGTCGCGGTGGGCGCTTAGTCGTTGTGGGTGCGGCGCCGCGCGGCGGCTCCCCCGGCGCCGTCCGGTGCGCAGGCCAATGCATGCGCCGGCCGCTGACGGACCCAGCAACGATTATAACACGGCTTTCCAAATGAAACCCGGTTGCCATGCGAGTCAAAGCCCTGCTCACGACCCTCCTGTTCGCCGCCGGCCTCGCCCCGGTCGATGCGTCCCACGACCCCAACGCCGACGAAGGATTCATCGTTGGATTCAACCCGTTCCCAAAAGGCGGAGACCCCGCAATCGGTAGCCCGGCGCTCGTGCCCACGTCGGGTTACGGCTTCTGGGTCTCCCACGATTCGTTCGGCCGCACCCGATCGGTCACCGAGGGACCCGCCGGCGTTCCGTATGACATCGACTTCTACTGGTACGGCTGGTACAACGACTTCGAGGACTGGGGCTTCATCGGCTCCTGCACGGCCGCGGGCGGCGAAGAGCGGTGCTATCCTCCGACCTCCCACCCGGACCTTGGCGCCGTCTACGCCGACGAGTTGTTCGTCACGGCGGCCCAGGGCTCGCTGCTCGATGTCCACATCTACTCCTGACCCAACTCGGCGGCGGAGCACCGCCAAGGGCCCGAGCGGGGGGACCAGGAGGCGCGGCCCGCGGTTTTCGCAGCGATGAATTCTGAACATGTTCGACTCCGACTCGGAGATGTTCGAAACCATTTTGTCATCGACGCTGCCTAGAAGCCACCGATGGCGAAGTCCGCCGAACCAACCATGTGTCGCGTAGCAAGCGGAGGAACCGTCGGGTGCTAACCACGAAGGGCATCGCCGTCGTCGGGCCCACCCAGCCTGCCTCCGGGCAGGTCCTCACGCCCGAAGCGTTGGCCTTCGTGGCCGACCTGGAGCGCCGGTTCGGCGAGCGCCGGCGCGAACTGTTGACCGCGCGCGAAGGTCGCCAGGAGCGCTGGAACGAGGGCGAAGCCATCGGTTTCCTGCCCGAAACCGAGCACATCCGCGTCGGCGACTGGCGCGTCGGCTCCATTCCGTCGGACCTGCAAGACCGCCGCGTCGAAATCACGGGACCCGCCGACCGCAAGATGATGATCAACGCCCTGAACAGCGGCGCGCGCGTGTTCATGGCCGACCTGGAGGACTCCAGCAGCCCGACGTGGGCCAACGTGGTCGACGCGCAGGTGAACCTGTACGACGCGGCGCGGGGCATCATTCGACTGGAGGACGCGGCTCGCGCGAAAGTGTACGAGCTGGGGCCAGACCCTGCCGTGCTCGTGGTACGACCGCGCGGCTGGCACCTGGACGAGGCGCATGTCCAGGTGGACGGCCGCCCGATGTCGGGCAGCCTGTTCGACTTCGGCATGGCCTTCTTCCACAACGCCCGCGCCTTGTTGGAGCGGGGTTCCGGGCCCTACTACTACCTCCCCAAACTGGAGCACCACCTGGAAGCGCGGCTGTGGAACGACGTGTTCGTCGCGGCCCAGGAGGCGCTGGGCATCCCCGTCGGGACGATCAAGGCGACCGTCCTCGTGGAGACCCTGCCCGCCGTTTTCCAGATGAACGAGATTCTGCATGAGTTGCGGGACCACGCGGCTGGCCTCAACGCGGGCCGCTGGGACTACATCTTCAGTTGCATCAAGAGCCGGCAGTCGGACCCGAGCGCCATCCTGCCCGACCGCGCGCAGGTGTCCATGACGGTGCCCTTCATGCGCGCGTACACGCAGCTTCTCGTTTCGACGTGCCACCAGCGCGGCGCCTTCGCCATGGGTGGCATGAGCGCCTTCATCCCCAACCGCCGTGACCCGGAGGTCACCGAGCGGGCGCTGGCGGCGGTGCGTGCCGACAAGGAGCGCGAGGCGGCCGACGGCTGCGACGGCACCTGGGTGGCGCACCCGGACCTCGTGGGCCTGGCCCTGGAGATCTTCGACCGGCAACTCGGCGACCAGCCGAACCAGGTCCAGCGTCAGACGGACGCGAGCCACGTCGACGCCGCGGCCCTGCTGGACTTCACGGTGCCCGACGGCCGCGTTACCGAGGCTGGCCTGCGCGGGAACCTTGAGGTCGCCGTGGCCTACACGGCCCATTGGCTGGCCGGGCGCGGCGCCGTCGCGTGGCACAACCTCATGGAGGACGCCGCCACCGCCGAGATCGCGCGCAGCCAGGCTTGGCAGTGGCTCCACCAGGGCGTGCCCGTCGATGGGCACCCCATCACCGCCGATCGTGTCCGGCACCTGGTTGCCGAAGAGACCGAACGGATCCGCGACTTGGTGGCCCCGGAGGCGGCCCAACACCTGGACGCCGCCTGCCAACTGGTGACCGACATCGTGACGGCCGCCGACTTTCAGCCTTTCCTCACCATCCCAGGATATAAACAAATCACTGCACTGGAGGACCACGCGTGACCCCCGAAATCGAAGGACGAATCCAAGCCCAGGCCGATGACCTAGCCCGCCAGTGGGAGAACGATCCCCGCTGGGAAGACATCCAGCGCGACCACAGCGCCGAGGAGGTCGTCCGCCTGCGGGGCAGCCTCCAATTTGACTACCCGGTCGCCCGTCACGGCGCCGAGCGGCTGTGGCGGCTGCTCAACGAGGCCGAGCCCGTGCGCGCGCTGGGGGCCCTGACCGGCAACCAGGCGATGCAGATGGTGCGCGCCGGATTGAAGGCCATCTACCTCAGCGGCTGGCAGGTGGCGGCCGACGCCAACCTGGCCGAGCAGATGTACCCGGACCAGAGCCTGTACCCCGTCAACTCGGTGCCCGCCGTGGTGCGCCGCATCAACAACGCCCTGCGCCGCGCCGACCAGATCGAGTGGAGCGAAGGCAACGTGACGCGCGACTGGTTCGTGCCCATCGTGGCTGACGCCGAGGCCGGCTTTGGCGGCCCGCTCAACGCCTTCGAACTCATGAAGAGCATGATCGAGGCGGGTGCGGCGGCCGTGCACTGGGAGGACCAGTTGGCCAGCGAGAAGAAGTGCGGCCACCTGGGCGGCAAGGTGCTGGTTCCCACGAGCCACCACGTACGCACGCTCAAGGCCGCCCGCCTGGCCGCCGACGTGATGGGTGTTCCGACGCTCATCGTGGCGCGCACCGACGCCCGGGCCGCCACGTTGCTCACCAGCGACGTGGACCCCATCGACCACGCCCACATCACCGGCGAGCGCACCCCCGAGGGCTACCTCCGCGTGACCGCCGGCATCGAGCACGCCATCGCCCGCGGTCTGGCCTACGCGCCCTACGCGGACCTGCTGTGGTGCGAGACCAGCACCCCGGACCTGGAGGAGGCCAAGCAGTTCGCCGACGCCATCCACGCCAAGTTCCCCGGCAAGCTGCTCGCCTACAACTGCAGCCCCAGCTTCAACTGGCGCAAGCACCTGGACGACGAGACCATCGCGAAGTTCCAGAAGGAACTGGGCGAGATGGGCTACCGGTTCCAGTTCATCACGCTGGCCGGTTTCCACGCCTTGAACGAGTCCATGTACCAGCTCGCCAAAGGGTACGCCGCCGAGGGCATGACGGCCTACGTGCGCCTGCAGGAGGACGAGTTCGCCATGGAGAAGGACGGCTACACGGCGACCAAGCACCAGCGCGAGGTGGGCACCGGCTACTTCGACGAGGTGTACCGCGCCATCAGCGGCGGCACAGCGAGTACGCTGGCCATGGACGGCTCCACGGAGACGGAACAGTTCCAGGCGCCGAAGATCCCTCGCGAGGAGTAGGCCCGCGACGGGCGCCGTGAACACGGCGTCGCCCTCTTCCCTTCCTTCCCCCTTGCGCCCCCACACGGTATTATCGGGTCCCGCCGATGGCTACCCATGCGTTGGGTGGTCGTGGGAGCCCTGCTCCTGCTCGGTGCGCCGGGCGGCGCCGAGACCGTGTACGAACAGCAGGTGATCACGGACTGGAACCGCAGCCAGATCGACGTTCACATCGTGCCGCCTGGCCACGGACCCCTGGCCAATCAGGACGAATCCCTGGCGGGCGGCTCCACGGCGCAGGCGCACCCCTGGGACAACGCCTACGTGCGCGCGATGGAGGACGCTGTCGAGGGCTGGCGGCGCGCCATTGACGCGTTTGGTGAACCGTGGCTTCGGGACGCCGTCGTTCTGACAACGACTGTTGGCGGCCGCGACGGCGCCGTCGGCCAAGGCGCGGACATCCTGATTGTTCCGGCCGAGTCGCACCTCGGATCGCTGGGGATGGCGTTCACGAGCAACCGCCCGTGCGCCATCAGCGTCGCCATGCACCGCGACGAGAGCCTGAGCTACGAGGACATGTTCAACATCGCTGGCCACGAAGTGGGCCACTGTCTCGGACTGGCGCACGTGGACGGCGTCGAGCCCAGCGCCGACATCATGGCGACCATCTACCCCGAGGCGGTGGGCGCAGCCGGCAACCCGATCCACTGCATGAGCAACCTCAATGTTCGGGGCATCGAGGGTGCCTTCGCCGAGTACCTCGGCCAGCCTGAGCACACGTGGCGCGCGACGGCCTACGTGGCCGCGTCCGAGTATCAGCGCGCGCCTTGTGCCTAGGCCGACCGGTGAACCCGCGTCACACTCGCCTGATCGGTCGGGAACAACACCAGTTCCTGGACGTTCACGTGGGGCGGCCGGGCGCAGGACCACAGGATTGTCTCGGCCACGTCCGCCGCGGTGAGTGCCCGAGTGCCTTCGTACACCTTGGCGGCCCGCTCGGTGTCCCCGGATAAACGAACGACGCTGAACTCGGTTTCAACGAGTCCCGGCTCAATGTTGGTGACGCGAACGCCGCTGCCGTGCAAATCGTGCCTGAGACCCTCGCTGAGCGCTCGCACCGCGAACTTGGTGGCGCAGTAGACGCCGCCACCCGGATACACCCAGCGGCCGGCGACGCTGCCGAGGTTGACGATGTGGCCGTCGCCGCGGGCCTGCATGCGCGGCGCCACCAGCCGGGTCAGGTACAGGAGCCCCATGATGTTCGTCTGAACCATTTGCTCCCAGTGGCTGGGGTCCGCCTCCGGCATGGGGTCCGTGCCCCGCGCCAGACCCGCGTTATTGACAAGGATGTCCACGTCCAGGACCTCAGGACTCGCGGCCGCCGCCGCCTCCACGGCAGCACGATCGGCCACGTCCAGTTCCAGCGTCTCCACGCCGGCCCCCCGTTCGCGCAGGTTCGCCGCAACGGTGGCCAGCCGATCCGCTCGCCGCCCTACGAGCACCAGATTCGCCCCGGCGCGGGCGAACGCCTCGGCCGTCGCTTCGCCAATGCCCGCCGTCGCTCCGGTCACGAGGACCCGCTTGCCCGCGAAATCCATTCCATTCATGCCCATGAGCGGGCGAGACCGCCGGGCTTCTTGGAGCGTTCGAGCCCCCGCCAATCCTCCTGGACAGGCCACGGCGTGTGCCAAGCAGACCAAATCCCACATAACCATGGCACCAGTCCCCAGG
>JBFJYU010000190.1:0-6504 GCA_041622435.1 Thermoplasmatota archaeon
CGGGCTGTAGCTCGCAAGCTCACGACAGCCCGTGAACGTGACCGCCGCACTCCCCACCATGATTGTGGATGCGCTGGGTCATCACGATGCAGCCGTCGGGCATCTCGACATCGTACACCACGTACGCGATGCCTTCGAAGAAGGCCACACCCGGACCGGCGGCGACCGCCCGCACCGTCCAATTGCCGGCAGGCTGGTCGTGACTGAAGCTGCTGATTTTCCAGCCCGGCCCGTCGGAGGGCAGCTTGGTGTCTTCGTATTCAGTGCCGTCGGGAGCCGTCACGTGGGTCTGGTACACGCCAGGGTCGGCGGGCAGCGGCACGCCAAGCTGCGAGAGGATTTCCCCGTTGATGATGCTGAAACTGACGCGATCGTACTCATCCGGTACATGGATGGTCTCCACGGGCGCGTTGGCCGGGGCGCCCTGCGGGCCCGGCTGGCCCACCGTGACGGCGCCCGCGGCGCGGCCGTGAATGAACACCAAGTCATGGCTGTGGGGGACCGTGACCATGCCCTCGTAGCCGAAGCCGTGGTCGATGACCTCGTACATGGCGTAGTTGGCGATCACCATCTTCTCAATGGCGCCAAGCGTCGCGTTGTACGTCAGGTTCATCGTGTGCGCGCCGGAGATGTCAATGTAGGCGAGGTTGCCGTCAACGCGGTCGACAACGGCGGTGAGGCCGTTAGGCGTCTCGAAGTCGGTCGTCCACGACTCGCCAGGCGCCAACGGGAACTGCACCGGATCAAACATGATGTCGTGGGCCTCGAAGCCCAGCGTGAACTTGTTGATCAAGCCGAAGCCGGGCACGTGCAGCACCATGACTTCGTTGTCGAAGGTGTCCTGGGGCATGCCGACGAGGTAGTTCTCCTTCTCTGTGCCCGAGACGATCCGGGTGGTCTCCGTGACCTTGCCGTCAAAGAAGCTCGTGAGGCGGATCTGCCACCACTCGCCCAGCACCCACTGCGGCGGCTCGTTGAGGTTGCGCTCGGCAACGGCGCCGTCCTCCTGCGTCGTGGGCAGACCACTGTGGGGGCCGAAGCGCACCGTCTCCTCCGTGGGCTCCTCTGGCACCACTTCCTCCTGCACCGGCTCGGGCTCGTCGCTGGCGCAACCGGCCAGGGCAGTCAGGGTCAGAACCAATAGTGCAAACGTGGCCATTGGCGCGCGGCGGGAAACCATCAACCGTCGACGCCGGGTCGGCCTACAAGGGCTTTGCGTCACCCCGGTAGGCATTTCGACAACGGCTCCACGATAACGCCACCAACGGCACGGCCAAGTAGCCGCGTCCGCGTCGCGGTGGCGTGTCCGATGCCCTCGCCCACCGCGTGGTGATCCGCAAGCACGGCGACCCCGATGTCCTCCACGTTGAGCCCTGGGCCATCGCCGACCCCGAACCGGGCAAGGTCCAGGTCCGCGTGCAGGCGGCCGGCGTCAACTTCGCCGATGTGATGATGCGCATGGGCCTCTACCCCGACGCGCCGCGGCCGCCATTTGTGCCGGGGTACGAGATCGCCGGCGAGGTGGTCGAGGTGGGCGAAGGCGTCAAGGGCTTCAAGCCGGGCGACCGGGTCGCGGCCGTCACCGACTTCGGCGGTTACACCAGCCGCATCGATGTCAGCCCCGACCAGTTGTTCAAGCTCCCCAAGGCGTTCAGCGTGCAGGAGGCGGCGGCGATGCCCGTCAACTACCTCACCGCGTGGATCGCGCTGCACGAGCTGGCTCGTATCAAGCGCAGCGACGCCGTTCTGGTTCACGGCGGCGCCGGCGGCGTCGGCATGGCGGCCGTCGCCATGGCCAAGGCCGCAGGATGCACGGTGTACGCCACGGCCGGCAGCGCAGAGAAGTGCAGCGTGCTCGAAGACATGGGCGTGGACAAGGCGTTCAACTACCGCGACGAGCCGTTTGCGGACCAGATGCTGCAGAGCGTCGGCCGCGTGGACCGGGTCCTCGACCCCGTCGGCGGGAGCCACATCAAGGAATCACTGCGGGTCCTGCGGCCCCGGGGCCTCGTCGTCGCCTACGGTGTTTCCGAGATCGCGCCGGGCCTCAAGCGCAACCCGGTGCAGGCGCTCAAGACGGTGGCCGCCATGCGCTTGAACCTGATTCCCCTGCTCAACCAGAACACGGGCGTCATCGGCCTCAACCTGCTGCATCTCTGGCAGCAGGACCCCGAGAGCGTCCAGAAGGCGCTCGCCCGCGTCCTCAAGCAGGTGCACGCGGGCAAACTGCCCAAACCCCGCATCGCGCAGACCTTCCTGTTGGAGGAGGCCGCCGAGGCGCACCGCTTCATCCAAGAGCGGCGAAACATTGGCAAGGTCGTGCTGCGAGCGTGACGGCGCCCTCAGGCCATCTCTTCGATCGCGTCGGCCGGCCAGCGACCGCCGAGTTCGCGCCGCCCCGGATCGTACGTTCCCGACGCCAAATCGGGAGCCTTTGAGCGCGCCCGCAGCGGCATGCCGAATTCGTCCCCCAAGCCGCGAATGGTTTCATCCATCTGAGACGTCAGGTCTCGTAGCACGTCCTGGTACACCTCGCCGGTGCGCTCGTCCATGTAGACCTTCTTGTACTCGACGCTCAGCGTGATGACGCGCGGGCCATACAGGTGGCTCAGGCGGCGGTTCAGGTACCCGCCGTAGAAGACACCGTTCTCCTGGACGAGCATCGATTCACCCAGCAGCGTGTGGCCACGGATGCGCTCGAAGAACCAGTCCTTGATGCGGGTGCCGCGCTCGTCCAAGTTCAAGTGCCGCGTGCCCAGGTTGATGACCGGTCGGTCGTCCGCGCGCCAGTCAGCGTAGCCCTGGCGCTGGTAGTTGTAGGAATGGAAATCGAACACGACCGCGTAGCCGAAGCGCTCGATGGCATCCTCCACGGCGCAGTCCATGAACGTGTGAAATTCATACCACTTCTCCAACGTGAACTCCCGCTCGAACTGGCTCAGGGGCTCCGCCCACACCTGCTGACCCCACGCCAAATCCGGCGTGGCATACACGGTCGTGTCCGGCGGACGGTTGATGTCGAACTCGTAGCGGGACTGGTTGGGCGTCACCGTGTGCAGCAAATGGCCAAGGAACCGTTCCGTCTCCGGGTCCTCCTCGTGGTACCGCTGCGCTGGCGTCATCGCAAGCTTGGGTTGCAGGCCTTCGCGAATCCGGTGGTGCGCGTGCACCGCCGTACCGATCACGGGGCTCGGGGCCTCGTAGTGCACGCGCGCCGCATCGTATTCGGAATCGCCCCAGAAGGGCTCGGCCGCCGCGAGCTTCTGCCGGTAACTTCGCGGAAACAAGCCGCCAAGCCCGATGCCCTCGGGGCGCACCCGGCGCGGCGGCGCAACCCGCGTCGGCGGGCTTGACGCGCCTAGGCCGTCGGGCCCGCGCCGGCTCGAATTCACGACGAATTCACCCCATTATAGGATTCCCGGGGCTCAATTGTCATGGCTGGCACAAGGCCGCCACCATAACTCACATTGATGACGTTTTTCTCGCTCACGCGGGTGTACGCGCCAGCGTATTCACCGCCGAAACCCAACGGATTGATATTGACGTTCAGCAACTTCATGTTGGCGTGTCCGTCGACAATCTGCGGGAACAATTCTTTGGGAATTCTGACCAATTGCTGGACCACCCAGGAATTGTCCTGAATATGACTGTCAACCAGTTCCTGCCACTTATCCTCGCTCGTCTCGAAGCCAAGGAAAACGTCCTTGCCGCCGTAACTTTGCGCGGCCTTCAGGACCAATTGGTCCTTGTTGTCAACGACGAAATCGCGGAGCTTGACGCGGAAGCCCTGAAACAGCGCGTGACCGTCCATCAGCACGGCCGTCCAGGGGACGTGGTCGCGAATGGCGCGGCGCTCGTCGCCATTGAAAAGCCGCAGCACATCCGGGCGGTGCAGGGCCGCCATGATTTTCTTGTTTCCGACAATTACCGAGCGCGGCGAATTCACCATGCACACATGGCCGGCGAGGTACGCGTCGCGCAGGGCGCTGGTGTTCGCGTCGGAGACCAGCTCCTTCATGATGACACGTTTGTAGACCAGATCGACCCGGCGGTCGCCGAGGTACAGCCCGTCGTCGCGCAATTCGAAATCGCGAGGGTCCGCGAAGACCGCGTCAAGCCCGTGTTCGCGCAGGTGCGCCAGCGTGATTTCGATGTCTGGCATGGTGGAAACGTCGCGCCAATCGACGACCACGACGAAGGGGCTCGGGGGTCGGCCGTTGGTGCCGTCCAACTCCCTGCGGTCGCGCCAGTCGCGGTAGCAGTTTTGGAGCGTCTGGGCCAATTGCAGCAGCCGCTGCCGGTTGCTGATGTGGTGCCGGTCCCCCATGTGGTTGCGGTCGAACATCTCCAGGAACGCCCGGTGGATGACGTCGGCGTAGCCGGTGCCGCCCGGGCTGTCACAATTGAATTCGAGGAATTTCAATTCGTAGTCGCGCAGGAAGCCGTCAAGGCGGGCGATCTGGATGGCGCCGCTGTAGCCGGGGTCGACGCGGTACAATTCCATCTCGACGTCAGTGACACCCCAGAGGCCCTGTAGCTCTTCGCTTTCGAGCCAATGGTCGACGAATTTGTTGAGCGCCGAGAGCAGGTTGCGCAAGGCACCCTGCATGAGTTGGCGTTGCTGGGGACTGATGAAATGGGGCTTCACCGGGCACGGGACGGCTTTGCCCTGGTAGCAGGCGCCGTTCTTGAAGTTGTAATCAAGAATCGCCTGCTGTTCCTGGGCAGCCCAGACCGGGTCGTTGGCAAGCCGCACCATGTAGTCCATGTTCACGCGGCCAATGTAATCGATCATGGAGCAGCCACCGCTTCAACTCCATCGTGGACTTAACCCTTGAGAATCCCGGCGGCTGGCGGGTGCCCCGGCTCGGCGGCCATGGGGGTCCGCCGTGCAGGCCCCGCGCCGGCCGCGCGGAGGCCCGTTGCGGCCGGCGGTGGGCTGTGGCGCTTTGGCGCGGCGCCTTCAAGCCGCGGGTGCCGCGGCCGCTGTTTCGGGTGCTGGTGCCGGGCGGGCGTCAAGAAGCGGCACCACGATGAACGTGGCGGTGAGCGTTGCCGCGAGGGCTGCGACGGTGGCGATGGCGGCGTCGGCGACGATTTCGTAGCGCAGCATGGAGAACACCAGGAATGCGGCGGCGTCGGTGACCATGGCGTACACGACGGCGCGGCCGACGGTTCGCCAGGCGGCGCTGCCTTCGCGGGCAAGGCCGTACCGCAGGTGCAGGGCGTAGTCGCTGCCGATGGCGGCGAGCACGACGGCGGGCACGATGAGGGCGATGCTGAGCTGGATGTCCAGGAGATACAGCAGCCCGAGCCAGCCGAGGCTGGCGCAGCCGACTACGGCGGCGACGGTGAGGGCGTCGCGCAGGTTGCGTCGGATGACCCACACGAGCACGCCGGTCAGGCCGACGCCGATGACGCCGGCCAGTTGGACGTAGGGCAGTTCCTCTTTGGTGAACAGGTAGGCGACGCTGGTCTGGCCGGCGATGTGAATGGACAGTCCGTGTCCGGGCACCTGCGCCTCGGCGGCGTCGACGGCGGCGAGGACCTCGTTCCACTGGGCTTCGACGCCCTCGAAGTCGGGCGCCTGGCGCCACTCGATCAGGAGCGTGCCGATGTCGTAGGTGGGGTGTTCGATGAAGAAGGACGCGTACGTGGCCAGGGGGTTGGCGAACATTTCGTCTAGGGTGGCGCGGATTTCCTCCTGCGTGGCGGGGAACGTCGAGTTCGGCTGGGCTGCCTCACGGCTGAGGACCACCGGGGCGCCGGCTGTGCCGTCGCGCACTAGGATCCAGCCTTCCATGGCGAAGCGGATCGACGTGACGGACTCGGTTCGGATGAAGTCCAGTTGGCGCATGGCATCCTCCAGCCGGTCGAGGAGTTCCATGGCCTCTGGTGTGGTGAGGTCACCCTCGACGACCAGGGCATTCGTCACGAGGTCCTGCTGGTCGACGAAGTAGCGCTCGTTGCTGGTATCGAAGTCCTCCCGCTGCGGGTCGCCGGGCGGGAAGAAGGCCGCGGGCGTACCCAGCGTCAGGGTTTCCAGGCCGGCCGCGGCGAAAGCACCGGCGCCAGCGAAGGCCACGATGACCACGGCGCCGAGCGCCCGGTTGCGCCGCCAGAATTGCGCCCCCGCCTCCAGCGCCGCGCCGAGGATGTCGCGCCCAGGCCGGGCGGCCGTGGTCCACGTGAGCGCCGCCGGCAGCGCGGTGAGGCTGACGACGAGCAGGATGATCATGCCAAGGATGATGGCGAGGCCGAGTTGGGACAGCATCCGGTTGGGCGCCAGTACCAGGAGAACCATCCCGGCGATGGTGGTCAGCGTGGCGACGGCCAGGGGCGTTCCGGATTCGTCGCCGGCGGCTGCGGCAGCGTCGAGTACGGTGGCTCCGCGCTGCCGGGCCGCGTGGTATGCGCTGCCCATGTGGATGCCGAAGTCGATGCCGTTGCCCATCAGGACGGGAAACACCAGCAGGCTGATCGAGTGGATCGGCAGCCGAATCC
>JBFJYU010000191.1:0-6482 GCA_041622435.1 Thermoplasmatota archaeon
AGGGGGAATCTGGGCGCGGCCCAGACAACGAACGAAGTGAGTTGGATGGGCCCGCCCAGATTTGAACTGGAGTCTATACCACCCCAAGGTACAAGGATACCAAACTACCCTACGGGCCCGATTCATTCGTTCCATGCCATGGAACACCGTGTCGAGTTGCCCCGACCGGCAGGGGTGCTGTCGCGGCCCAAAGTGGGCGGGTATATGGTCGCTTCGGGCCGGTGCAGTGGGTTGCCGCCGCCGCCGCCCGGCTTTTAAGGAGTCCCCGAGTGGCGGCTGCATGGCCAAGATCGAGGTCGACCACGGCCGGTGCATCTCATGCGCCGGGTGCGTCGGTGTCTGCCCGGTGGACACGATCACGCTGCGCGGGGATTACCTGCAAGTCGACCAGGGGCCGTGCATCAGTTGTGATCTGTGCGTGCAGTTCTGCCCTGTTGGGGCCCTCCTGCCCGGGGCGGAGCACGGCGGGCCGGCTGTGGCCAAACCGCAGCGCGTTTTCGTGGTGTAGGTGATCCGATGGCCAACGTTTCCGGAACTCCTGATTTGACCGTGACCGACAAGCCGCTGCGTGGGCTGCCTGTAGGGACGATTCCCCGCGCGGTGGATTGCTCGGTGGATGTCCTTGTGGTGGGCCTCGGCCCCGGCGGGCTCGTTGCCGCCCGAGATTTCGCCCGGCAGGGCTTCTCGGTGCTGGGCATCGACCGCAAGCAGGACATCGGAAGCCCGAAGCGGTGCGCCGAGGGCGTGTCGGACGAGGGCCTCGCGCACTGCGGTGTCGAGCCGGACCCGGCGTGGGCGTACGGTCGCATTGAGGGCGCCGCCCTGTATGCGCCCAGCGGCACGCGAGTGGTTTTGCAGGGACCCGACACGTTTGGCTGGGTTGTCGAGCGCAAGATCTTCGAGAAGCACTTGGCGCGTGATGCCATCATGGCCGGCGCGAAGATCATGCCGAAGACCCAGGCGGTTGGGTTGCTGCGGGATGCCCGTGGCCGCGTGGCCGGCATCCGCGCGGAGTTCATGGGCAAGGAGTTCGAGATTCGGGCGCGCCTGACCATTGGCGCCGATGGAATCGACAGCTTCGTGGGCAAGTGGGCCGGCCTGAAGACCCTCAACCGGGTGCGCGATTACCACTCCGGCTTCCAGTACGAGATGGTGGGCGTCACGGGCCTCGACGAATGGAAGTGGCTCCACTTGTACTTCGGCGAGGACGTGGCCCCGAAGGGGTACGTCTGGATCTTCCCGAAGGGCGACAACGTCGCCAACGTCGGCATCGGCATCTTGGCCAAGGAGGGCTCGTGGGGCAACCGCGCCCAAGATTACCTGGATCGGTGGATCGAACGCCACCCCCAGCACTTCGCGAAGGCCAGTGTCACGGAGATCAACGGCTCCGGCATCCCGGTTAGCAGCCGCGTCCCGGAGCCCATCGCCGATGGCCTGATGCTGGTTGGCGACGCCGCCCAGTTGGTCAATCCGATCCATGGCGGCGGCATCATCATCGCGATGCGCGCGGCCATGATTGCGGCCCGCGTGGGCGGCGATGCCCTGCGGGCGGGTGACGTGTCGAAGCCGGCGCTGCAGCCGTACGTGACGGAGTACTGGACGAAGGATGAGGGTGCTGTGACCGAGAAGTTGCTGCGCTTGCGTTACTTCTCCGAGAACCTCAGCGACAAGGACTTCGAACGGCTGGCCCAGATTCTGGACGGTGACGTCGTGCTGGAGTTGACCGAGGCGAAGTTCCCGACGTTCGTCAAGCTCATGCTTCGCCATTTCCCCAAGGTGGCTCCCCTGGTGCGCAAGTACATGCTCGCCGTCAAGGACATGGAGGAGGCCAAGGCGCGCGCGGAGTGGGACGAGGTGGATGAGTTGCTCGCCGAGGCGGAAGCGAAGTTGGCCGCGCCGGCGACCTGAAATGGCGGGCTACGGCGACGTGTGGAAGGCCCGATTCGAGTTGCTGCGCCCAGGCAATGCCCTGATGGCCGCGGCCGGTGTCCTCGTGGGCCTGGTCGTGGTTGAGCCGATCGGGCTGGGCCTGGCTGCGTGGATCGCAGCACCCCTGGCGGCGTTTCTCATCACTGGCTTCGGCAACATCCTCAACGATGTGGCGGATCTGGACACGGATCGCCGCGCGCACCCGGAGCGGCCGCTGCCGTCGGGGCGCATCGAGCGCGGCGACGCGCTTGGCTTCGCGTTTCTGCTGCTGGGCCTGGGGCTGTGGGAGGCCTTCGTCGCCGGCGGCCTGATCCTGGGCGTGTTTGCGGCCCTCAACGCTGCACTGCTCGGTTTGTACGAGTGGAAGCTGAAGGCGTCGGGCCTCGCGGGCAACGCCGCCGTGGCCGTTCTGGTCGGCTCGACGTTCGTTTTCGGTGCGACCGCCGGGCGTGGTGAACTCCCCGGGTGGGGCGTCGCCTGGCTGATCGCCGTGCTGGCAGCGGCCACCAACCTGGCGCGGGAACTTCTGAAGGACCTAGAGGACGCGGAGGCCGACGAGGGCCGACGCCGCACGTTTCCCATGCGGGCGGGCCGGCCCGCGACCCTGGTCCTGGCCGGCTTGCTCACCCTGGCCGCGGTGGCGGCCTCGGCGGCGGCCGTGCGCCTCGCCGACGGCTGGTGGCCGAGTTGGTGGATCGTGCTGGCGGCGGCCGACTTGGTGATGCTTGGCGGGGCCGGGTTGGCCTGGCGCGACGCCGGCCGCGGGCAGCGGCTGCTGAAGGCGGGCATGGCCGGCGCGGTCCTGGCGTTTCTGGCGGGCCCGCTGGCACCCCACCTCGTCGGTCCGTGAACCGCAAACGGGTTCAAGGGCGAGAGCCCCTACTGTGGTGTGTCCTGGGGGGCCAACCTGAGGCGGAGCCTCGATCGATGGAGCGTCCTGCGATCTGACGCCACCCGGCGGCTGGTGGACGCAGTCACTGCCGCGGCTGGCCCGGAGTGGGTGGATTCGCCGCAGCGCTCGGACACCGGCGCCGTCGACTTCTCGCCGCGCTTGGCGGTGCTGCTGGTCGAATTGCTGGAGGTCCGCGTCGGCCACCGCGTGATCCTGCCCGAGCCGCGGCCGCAGCGTTTGGCCCGGCTGTTGGAGGCTGCCGGCGTCATTATTCACGACGGCGCCTCAAGCGAACCGGCCGACCGGGCGGTAGTCCTGGAGCCACAGAGCCTTCCGGTTGACTTGTGGGACGGTGGCTTTGCGCTGCATGTGTCGCTGGACGCGGACGAGGAGAGCCTCTACAAGCGCATCTGGAGCGGCTCGGACTGGGTCGACATGGGCCTCAGCGATGTGGTTCTGAGCGGTCGGCGAACCATTGAGGAACTGCTTGAGGTCGAGGGCATCGCGCGCCGGGTGCTGTTGCACAGCGTGGTCACGCCAGAGGACTTCGGGGCAGCCAACGCCGTCGAGGTCGCCTGGGACCCCGCCGTCGCCCACCGTGACATGGACGACGACCGGCGCGACCAGTTGCGCCAGGCGCGCATTCTCTTCCACCTGGCCTACGTTCACCAGTCGGTCGGCGAGATCGACACCGCAGCGGACCTCTACGGCGCCAGCCTAATGGCGCACCCGACCGCCGAGGCGCACACGTTCCTCGGCTGGGTGCACAGCATCCGGGGCGACCTGGATGCCGCCATATCCCAGTGCCGCGCGGCCATCGAGACCGACCCGACCTTCGGCAACCCGTACAACGACATCGGCGCCTACCTGCTTGAACAGGACCGCGCCAGCGAGGCGCTGCCCTGGCTGGAGCAGGCGCTGGAGGCCCCGCGCTACGAGGCGCGCCATTACGCTTACTGCAACGTCGGCCGCAGCCTGGCCAAGCAAGGCCGCATCGACGAGGCCATCCACGCGTTCCGGCAGGCGCTGTCGCTCGAGCCCGATTACGCCCCCGCCAAAGCGTACCTGCGGCGACTTCGCAGCGGCAAAAAGGACGCCAGCTGAGCCGGGCGCGCGCGGCCCCCACTCGGAGCCTCTTTGACCCCAAGCCGGCTTGTGCTCGCCGTGCGGCTCTGGCGCCGTCCCCGCATCCAGTACGTGGAGGATTACATCCACCGCCACCTGCGGCACGGCCCCCTCCATTTCACCCTGATCGACCCCGATCGGCAAAGCCCCCGCGAAGCCGCTGCCATGGCCGAGGCGGCTGCGGACGCAGGCAGCCACGGCATCATGGTCGGTGGCTCGACGCCTGAGAAGGCGCGCATCCTTGATCGGATGGTCAAGCTCGTCAAGAAGCAGTCCGGCCTGCCAGTCATCCTGTTTCCCGGCGGCGCCAGCCAGGTGTCGCCCCAGGCCGACGCCGTCTGGTTCATGAGCCTCCTCAACAGCCGCAGCCGCGATTTCCTGGTGGGCGAGCAGGTGCGCGGCGCCCCCGTCATCGACCGGCTAGGCATCGAGGCGCTGCCAATGGGCTACATCGTCGTGGCGCCCGGCGGCACCGTGGGCAAGGTCGGCCAGGCGGACCTGATTGCCCGCGACGACATCCAGTCAGCCGTCGCCTACGCCCTGGCGGCCCAGTTCTTCGGTATGCGCTTCGTGTACCTTGAAGCCGGCAGCGGCGCCGACGAGCCCGTGCCCCCCGCCATGATCAGCGCCGTCAAGCGCGCCGTTCGTGTTCCCGTGATCGTCGGTGGCGGCCTGCGCACCGCGGACGCGGCCCACGCGGCCATCGACGCTGGCGCCGACATCATCGTCACCGGCACCCTCGTGGAGGGCGCCGTGGACGTAGGCCGCACGCTGGGCTCGCTACTCTTCGAGATCGGCGAGCGCCTCAAGCGCGAAGTGCGCCGGCGCCTGGACCTGGGCGACGACTACGCCCAAGCGAGGCCGGTGGGGGCCGAGTTGACAACCTGGCGCGAAGACCTGGGGTGAACCGGACGCGCCGTCCCGCCACGGTCGCGGCGCAGTGCAAACGCGCAGCCTACTTGTGGAGGCGGCGCGTGCGACGGCCGGGGCACGCCCCGGAGGCATGATTGGTGACGGGCAAAGCAAGCGCCATCGCATACCCCATTCAGGGACTGGTGAAGTACCACGGCCTGCGCGACACCGTTCGACGCATCCCGTTCCACTCCTCCATCAGCCTCTGCACCGGCCCCATCCACACCCACACGACGGTGGAGGTGCTGGAGTCAGGCGACAGCACCGCCATGATCGACGGCGCGGAGGTCGGCGGCCGCGCACGCGACCGCATCAACACCGTCATCCACGCCATCCAGGAACACACCGGCGACGACCGGCCCTTCCGCATGGAGAGCCAGAACGACTTCCCCCAATACGTTGGCCTGGGAAGCAGCGCCAGCGGCTTTGCGGCGCTCACCGTCGCCGCGGCCGCCGCCTACGGCCACCAGGCGTCGCCGGGCAAGCTGTCCGAGTACGCCCGCCTCGGCGCTGGCAGCGCGTGTCGATCCGTCACCGGCGGTGTGAGCGAATGGGCCAACGAGGGCGCGCGCAGCTACAGCCGGCAGATTCACTCCGGCGAGGGGCTCGACTGGCGTGTCGTGGTGCCGCTTGTGCGCCACGAAGAGCCGACCGAGGGAGTCCACCAGGAAGTCCTGACCTCACCGCTGTTCGAGGCCCGCGTGGCCTACATCCCCGACATGATCAAACGGATGCACGCTGCCTTGGAGGCCAACGACCTGGCGGCCATCGGAGCCCTGGCGGAGCGCGACACGCTCAGCCTGCACGCCATCACCATGACCAGTGACAGCGGCCACATCACGTGGCAGCCCGCCACGATCGCGGTGATGCGCACGGTGCGCCAGTTGCGCGCCGACGGCGTCCCGGTCTGGTTCAGCATCGACACGGGTGCGACGGCGTACCTGAACACCGACGCCGCCCACGAGCAGCAGGTGGCCGACGCCGTGCGGGGCCTTGACGGGGTCGCCGACGTGCTGCACTTGCAGCCCGCTGGCCCCGCGCGGCTGGTCGACGAGCACCTCTTCTAGGGTCGCCCGGGGCGGCACTCAGCGGCGCGCCCCCCGCCACGCGGCGCTCAGCGCCGCCTGGAAGCAGCAATCAGCGCCAACACGACCAGGGCCAAGACGAAAGGCAGCGCCGGCGAATCCTCGCCATCACCGCCATCGCCGGCCGTCAACTCCCCCGCCGGGAAGCTGAACACGCGGCGCGTCTCGGGGTACGGCGACTTTGGCGCCACTTCGATCGTGGCAAAGTACGTCGCCGCCTCGGTCGGGGTAAACGAATACTCGTACAAGCCGGCGCTCGCGCCCTCCATCATCTGCCCCGCATCCACGTCCGTCACGAAGGGCTCGGCCGCGCCGCCCGGCTGATGGCCGATGGTTACGGCAACCGACAATCCCGCAACACCCGCGCCCGTGATGCTGTCGCTCAGCTGGGCAACCAGCATCACCGGCTCGTCAAGCACACTTGCGTTGCCCGTTGCCTGGGGCTCGATGAGCTTGACATCGAGCAAGCGGGGCAGAAGCGGCTGGGGCTCCAGCGCCACGCCCTCGGGCACATCAACCCACAGCAGCACATCCTGGTC
>JBFJYU010000192.1:0-6469 GCA_041622435.1 Thermoplasmatota archaeon
CGGAGGTGCCGAGTACCGTGAGGTACATGCCACCTCCCCTGCGGTCAAGCGTGTTGACCTGCACGTCGGGCTCGAGTCCGCCCGGCCGGGCCAGCAGCGCCTCGGCGACCGCGTCCGCCAGTTCCGCCTTGCGCCCGAAGTAGTCCTCCTCGCTGCCGACGAACCGGTCGACGAAGGCGACGGCGAGGGTGACGTTCACGCGCCGGCCCTCCCGGTAGGCCATCACTTTCACATCCTCGCCGGCCTCGGGGAAGCGACGCTTGAAGCTGGGCGAGTTGATCATGCGCTCGGCGTCGAGAACCAACTGTTCGGTGGGGCTCAGCGGCGCGTAGGCGGCGGCGACGGAGGTATCGTTGGCTCCCGGCCGCTCGGCGGCGAAAAGGTCCACGAGTTCGGCCGACCCGGGCTTGATCTCATCCTGGACCACCAGGTGCCGGTCGGGGTCGACGTGGGGGAGGTGGGCCCCCACCCAGCGCGCCGCGGCACGGGCGACCAGCTGGCCGACCGGGACCTCCTCGCTGTCCACGCGGCGCACGGCCCGGTCGCCGACCACCAGCCGCATGGGCTCGGTCACGGTGCCACCGCCAAGGGCGGGTTCGGTGCCGCCGGCGACGAGCAGCGCCTTGTCCAGGTTGTGATGGAGCACGCGCCCGAAGTGGTCGAGGTAGTACGCGCACAGGGCCCGCGACGACTCCTCGGCGATGGCGTCGCAGATCGTGTCGGGGTGGCCGAGGCCCTTGCGCTCGACGGCCTCCACGCGCCGGTCGGCCATGGCGCGGCCGCCCAGGATTTCCACGCTGGCGACGCTCATGTGGCGACAACCGGCGCCCCGGACAAGGACCATGCCCAATCGGCAGGCGGCGCTGCGACTACCAGATCGGGACGACGTCGTACCCCAACAGGAGAACGGTGGTGATGCCGACGAGCAGCGCCAGGGGCAGGCCCACGCCGAAAAAGTCGGAGAACCGGTACTCGCCGGGGCCGTACACCATCAGGTTGGTCTGGTAGCCGATGGGGGTGACGAAGCCGGCCGAGGCGGCGAAGGTTGCAGCCACCACGTACTTGAGGGGGTCGTCCCCGGTGGCCAGCGCCACCTCGGCTCCGACGGGGGCCATGATGGTGATGGCGGCGGCGTTGGTGACCAGTTGGGTGATGACGAACGTCAAGGCGTACACGAGGCCGAGGATGGCGACCGGTGGCAGGCCCGACGCCTGCGCCACGAGCAGGTCGGCCATCGCCTCCGACGCGCCGGAACTGATGAACGCGATGCCCAGCGGCAGCAACCCGACGAGGACCAGGATGACCTCCCAGTCCACGGACTCGAAGATCTCGTAGGCCCGGATGCACCCCGTCAGGCCCATGGCCAGGACTCCCGCCAGGGCGGCGACGGCCAGCGGAACCCACCCGACGGAAGCGGTGGTGATCACCAGCGCGAAGATGGCGAGTGCGAGGGGCGCCTTGCGGCGGCGGTAGGGCTCGATTCGAAGCGGCTCCGCCAACACGAACTCCCGGCTGCGCTGCACGGTGCGCTGCGCCTCCTCGTCGCCGATCAGGAGCAGCGTGTCCCCGTACTGGATGCGCACGTCGGAGATGCGTTCGTTGAGAACCGTTGGGCCGCGGCGCAGCGCCAGGACGACGGCGCCGAAGCGCTGCCTGAACCGTGCCTCCCGCAGCGTCAGTCCGCGCAAGTGGTGCCCCGGCGACACGGTGGCCTCGAAGAGGACGCTGCCGGCGTCCTGGAGGTGGTGCGCCTCCGTGCCCTCCGGCCGGACGGCGAGCCCCGAGGCCTCCAGCAGTTCAACCAGATCCGCCGCCGAGGCGCGCATCATCAGCACGTCCCCGGCGTGCAGCGGCAGGGCCCGCAGGTCGGTGCGAATGGGGCGGTCGTGGCGGTAGATGCGCACCACGTCGGCGTCGCGTCCCTGCATCGCCCGCGTGTCCGCCAGCGTCTTGCCCTCCAGCGGCGAGCCTTCCTTGACCACAACCTCGGCGATGTACTTGGCCACCCCGTAACGTTCGGCGGTGCCGCCGACGCCGCGGCGCTCGGGCACGATGCGCGGCGCGACGATCAGGACGTACAGGATTCCGACAACGAAGACGATGCTGCCCACCGGAAACAGCGTCCACATGTTGAAGCTGCCAAGTCCCAGCCGGCTGGACATGGACGACCCCACCAGGTTGGTGCTGGTTCCAATGAGGGTCATGGTGCCCCCCAGCATGGCGGCGAACGACAACGGCATCAGGTACCGGGACGGAGACAACCCGGACCGCTTGGCGACCGTCAGAACGACCGGAATCAGCAGCACCACGACGGGCGTGTTGTTGAGCACCGTCGACAGCAGTCCGGCCATGACGGCCAGCAGCGCGAACGACCACGCGGCGCTCCCCTTGGCGACGGCGACCACCTTGTTGGCCGCCTGCTCCAGCAGGCCGGTTCGTTCGATGGCGACGGCCAGGATGAACATGCACAGGACCGTGATCGTGGTGTCGGCGCCGGGACCAGAGAATCCCTCGGCGGGCGTGAGCACGCGAAACACCATCAGCGTCGTCGCCACCAGCAGCGCCGTAAACGCCGGCCGCACGGCCTCGGTGACGAAGAGGATGAAGGCGCCCAGCGTCACGGCCAGGGTGATCCAGAGCGGATCGACCGCCATATGAGACATCCAACGCGGCCCCCGCCTCTTCAAGCACCCGCCAGGGGCCATGACGCCCTGAGGCGAGCCAAGCCGAGCCCCTCGGGCGCGCCGCCAGCGGCGCGGCCCGCGCCTAGGCCGGCGCCTGTTGCGCCTTGGGCTGGAAGAACACCTCGTCAACGGCCACGATGGCCCAACTCAGCGCCAGCGCCGCAAAGGCAACCGGCAGCGCCATCGAACCCCGCGCGAAGCCGTAGGCGACGAAATTGTTGGCCACCACCACGGCGTACACGACGTTCATGATGACCAACGCGGCGCGCACGTACGGCCCCTGGGAAGGGTCGAATGCAACGCCCATGAAGACCAGCCCGACGACGGCCCACTTCACCATCACCAGCGCCTCCATCCCGCGCTCCTCGAGCAGCCGTACGAGAAGCGGGTTGCCCTCCGCGAACCCCGCGCCGAGGGCCAGCATGGTCGACAGGGTGTCGAAAACTTGCAGCACCACCAGGAGCAGGATGGCGTAGCGCAGCGACCAGACACGTTCCACGCAGCCCATAGCGCCCCGTCTCGGCCCCGTGGGTCCTTATCCTTGCGCCTCGAAGCTGTGCGGGCCAAGGGCGCTGCTCAATCACTCCCAAGGGCCGGCGTGGGGCGTGGCTCCGGGCGCGAAACGGCCGCCACCGGGCGGTCGGGCGACACGGCGCGGGCCCCGCCAGGCTCGGTGCGAGCTCCCAGCGACGGACCCGGGGGCCTCGCATCCCGTTTTTCAACGACGCTGCCCAAAACTAGGGCCATGGCCAGGGGACAGCAGGTCGACGTGGTTTCCCGCAACGCGGTCACCATCGCGGGGACCGGCCCGCCGATCCTGCTGGTGCACGGCTTTGGCTGCGACCAGGCGATGTGGAACCCCATGGCGCCGGAGCTCCAAGGCGACCATCAGGTGATCCAGTACGACCTGACGGGCATGGGCGCGTCGGACTATCACGCGTACGATCGGCAGCGCCATGGCAACCTGGCCGGCCACGCCGCCGACCTGATCGAGGTCGTCGAGGCCGTCGGCGCGGGCCCCGTGGTGGCGGTGGGCCACTCGGTGAGCGCCATGATCATCGCCTTGGCTGCCATCGAGCGCCCCGATCTGTTTCGCGCCCTAGTGATGCTCAGCCCCAGTCCCCGCTACATCGATGACCCGCCGTACATCGGGGGGTTTTCCGAGGCCGACATCCGGGGGTTGCTGGGCGCCATGCGGGAGAACTACCAGGGCTGGGCCGGCCAGTTGGCGTCCATGGTGGCCGGCGAGCAGGAGACGGATGCTGTGGAGGGCGAACTGAACGACCGCTTCTGCCGCAACGACCCTGAGATTTCGCGGCACTTCGCGCGGGTGACGTTCCTGTCGGACAACCGGGCGGACCTTGCGAAGATCCGCACGCCGACACTCATCGTACACTGCAAGGCCGACGCCATCGCGCCGCCCTCCGTGAGCGCCTACGTTCACGAGCACGTTCCCGGCTCCCGGATCGTGGCCATTGACGGATCGGGACACGCGCCCCACATGACCCATCCCAAGCGGACCACGAAGGCGATCCGATCCTTCCTCCAGGGTCTCGGGTGACGAGCACGAACGACGTGCTGGAACGGCTCAACTGCGCGACGCTGCGAATCCGGCGCGACGCGACGGTGGCCGAGGCCAACACTGTTGCGCGCGCGTGGCTGGGGCGGGGCGCGGACCTGATTGGAGCGCCGCTCGCATCGGTGCTCACGAAGGGCTCGCTCATCTATTGGGAAACCTCCATCCTGCCGCTGCTGTCGACCCGCGGGCACGCATGGGATGTGGCGCTGGACCTGCGCGGGCCGGACGGCGACGTGCCAACGCTGGTCAATGTGGCCCACGACGGCCAGGAGGTTCTCTGCGTCCTGCTGCGGTTCGACGAACGGCGCCGCTACGAGCGGGCGATGGCCGCGGCCGAGGCGACCGCCCTGCGACAGGAAGAGCAGATCCGGGCGTTGCGCGAGGTCGCCCAGTTGCGGCAGGACTTCATCAACAGCGCCGCCCACGAATTGGCGACCCCGCTGACACCGATCCGACTGCAGCTGCATCTCCTGCGCGGCACACTGGGGCCGGACGCCCCCGCGCGGGCGCTGGCGGCGCTCGACACCATCGAGGCCAGCACGGCCAAGCTCACCAAGTTCATTCGCGACCTGCAGACCGCCGCCGACATCCAGGCCGGGCGCGTCACGGCGACCCCCCAGGAGTTGGACCTCGTCGCCGAGGTGCGTCGCATCGTCGACGCATGGGCCGCCCCGCGCGACGTTGAGGTCCGCTTGGACGCGCCGCCGGCGGTGCCGGCGGTGCCGGCGCTCGCCGACCCCGATGCCCTTGAGCGGGTGCTGGCGGAAGTTCTTGGCAACGCCGCGAAGTTTGCGCAGGGCAAGCCCATCACCGTGACGGTCGCCGGCCCATTGATCCGGATCGAGGACGAGGGGATCGGCATCGACCCCACCCAGATCGGGAGGCTCGGGCAGCCGTTTGCCCAGCTCCACGACCCCCGCGCCTTTACCGGGCTGGGCGCGGGGCTGGGGTTGCACATCGCCCAGGCGCTCATGGCGGCGCAGGGAGGCGCGCTTGCCATCACGAGCGACGGCGCCGGTCGCGGCACGCAGGTGACGCTGAGACTATCCACCACCGCAGAAGGAGCCCCCGACCCGGCAGATTCGACCGGCCCATCCGTCGTGGCCGGGCCCGACTGAAGCCCGGACGGCCCGGCACGGGCGGCGCATCTTGCCAAACCAAAAAGACGCCCGGCACTTGGCGGCCTCCAAGGGGAGACCATGGCCTGGTACCTGCTGATCAAATTCGTACACATCCTGGCGGCGGTCGTCGCCCTGGGAACCAACATCACGTACGCGGTCTGGTACAGCCGTGTGCGCGCCGCCCCCGACAGCGCGTTGCACGTCCTCAAGACCATCGAGGTGCTTGAGAGCCGTGTCGCCAACCCCGCGTACGCCCTAGCCCTGGCAAGCGGCCTCGGCATGGCCTTCCTGGGCGACTGGTGGAGCGCCCCGTGGATCCACTTGGCCCTCGGCCTGTTCGCCCTCGTGCTGATCATCGCCGTGGCCGGTTACACGCCGACGCTCAAGGCGCAGATTCGCGCCGTCGAGGAAGCCGGCGGCGCGTCGCCTGAATACGAACGCCTCGCCTTGCGGGGAGCCCGCATCGCCGGCGTCCTCATGTTCTTGGTCGTGGCCATCGTCGCCATCATGGTCTTCAAGCCGACCTTCGGGGCCTAGCCCCACTCCACGCCCGCCGTCGCAGGGGGCGCACCGATCGCGCCGCCGGCTCATGCGCGACGTCTTGCCGACCGGGGGCCGCCGGGAAGCGTCAGTCGCCGGGCCCACCGGAAACATCTTCGCGCACGTAACTGAAGCCCGACGCGTCGGGCGGCGTGCGCCCCAGGTCGCGCATGGCTTCCAGCAGCGCCTTCGTGACCGCGCGGTCCGACAGTTCGCGGGCACCCCAGTGAACGTAGGCCGTGGAGTCGTCGGGCGTGACCCAAATCACCTCCGCGTCGGCAAAATCGCCCCGATCGAGGCGCTTGGCCGGCGTCTCCAGGAAGATTTCCCAGCGGTCCTGCACGAGGACGACCTGGCCGAAGTGGGGCAGGAGCGCCGTCGGCTGCCCCCTCGGCTGGGGCGTGAACGCGTTCACGCCCCCCAGTTCGTCCAGCAGCCCCGCATCGGCGTAGGGCCCCGCAAAGGGTGCGCCATAATGCATTCCCGCGACGTGCGAACCTGCGGGGCCAAACGGCAGGCTGCGCGCACGAGCCCCCGCGAAAACC
>JBFJYU010000193.1:0-6462 GCA_041622435.1 Thermoplasmatota archaeon
CTCGCCGGCGGGGGACAACAGCTCCAGCCGCAGCGTCTGGGGGCCGTCCCAGGTGAGGATCGTCGTCAGGGACGCGTATCCATGAGGAACCACGAACGTTGTCTGGGCGGGCCGCTCCAGCACCAGGCTCGTCGTCAGTTGCCCCGTCGAATTGTAATACAGCGGTTCGAGCGCCCCGTGCTCCGGTTCGGGCTGGACAACCGTCGGCCCGGCCATGCCGAGGTCGGACACCGTGGTCACGGCGCCGAGCACGCCGGCCAGCACGATGGCCACCACGATCGAGCCCGCCAGGGCGGCCTGCGTCCTGTCGGCGGAGCCGCGGGGGGCGTTGTTGGCAGCCAAACGGTGAAGGCGCGGCGCAACCCGCTGGAACAGCACGACCGCCGCGACGGCCGCAGCGATGAGAAACAGGTGCTTGATGAACAGGGTCTGCACCCACGGGGAGCTGCCGATCGCCGTCAGGCTCGGGTGGCCGGACTGCCACATCCGCATGGCGCCGCCCAGGAAGTTCAACGCCAGCGACGCGTACGTGGCGAACGCCGCGTTGTTCAGCGTCGCCATCTGCGACGTGCCGTGGGCCAGTCCCCGGTACCACGCCATGTACAACACGAGGCCGCCGAGGAAGCCGATGGCGCCTAGGGTGTGCAAGGTGTTGGCGAGGACCACGCCGCCGTCGCTGTCGATGAACGGCTGGATAAGGGGCACGTCGAGGAGCATGACGGGGCGGGCCACGCGCACCCCAGCTTCAAGGGTTGCGTGGGCCCGATGCGGCGGCGCTGCGGCTTGATCGCGGCCCTTACCGCTTCCAGAACGCGTTGGTCCTTGCGAAGGTCAATTCCATTTGCAGGATTTCGCGCCAGAAGCGCGGATCCTCAGGGTCCTGGATCTTCTGGAGCAGCCGCGCCGCGCCGTCGGGGCCGATGCCTCGGGCGACCATGGCGAGGCACGCCACGCGGCCGAAGCTGGCCACCATCGCGCCGTTCTTGATGAAGCGGTTGCGCAGTGCGCGGTCGTCGGCGCCCAGCCGGGCGCCGTCGCCCTTGAGCAAGCCGATCTGGTCCTCGTTCCAGGGGCGCAGGCAGGCCACCTGGATCGAGCCGCAGCGGCGGCAGGCGACGCGCCGGGGCAGGTCGCGCGCCTTGCCGGGGCTCCAGGAGCTGGCGCAGGAGCAGCACGCCATCAGGATGTCCGAATCCTCGATGCGGCGGCGCACCTCCAGGAGGAGCTTGTCGTCGCTTTTCGGGGCCGCAAACAGGTTCCGGGTCTCTTCCTGGCGCAGCAGCGACAGGGGGCCGAGGCCCTGGCGCACGACGGTCACGCGACCGGCAGCCAAGTCGCGCAGGAAATCCTGCACCACCTCGACGTCCAGCCGGTCGTGCACGAGCCGGCTGAGGGTCTCCTCTTGCAAGGCCAACTGGTCGAGGAGGCTCTGCATGCGCGCCTTGGTGAACCGGTTGGGGTCCAAGGCATCGGGAACGGCGCCGAATTGCTTGGCCACCTGCACGAGGTGGTGCCGCGTCAGGGGGTTGTCTCGCAGGATCATCGCCAGCAGCAGGTCCAGGGTTTCCGGGTCGAGGCTGTCCCACAGTTCCTCCAGGTCAACGCGCGCCTCGCCGGCGGGGAGGGTCAGGTGCACGCGGTAGGCGTCGGTTTCCAGGCCCACGGCGGCGCCGAAGCGCTGGTGCAGCAGCGCCTGCGTGATGCGGCCCAGTGCCTCGTTGCCGCGGCTGCCGAGGGCCACGTTGACGACCACCAGCCTGCGACTCTGCTCGATGGTCACGAGCCGGCCGGTGGGGACCTCCAGGCCGGCGTCCTGGTGGCGCCGGATGGGCTCGGCGGCGGCGGCCAGGGCGCTTGGCTCGACCGGGTAGGCGGCCAGTTCGTCGGCGTTCCCGGCGGCGATGTGGCCCCGCAGCCGGGCGACCTCCTGGGCCACCTCGCGGCTGACGGGCAAATCGCTGCCACTCCACTGGGGAACGGCGCCGATCTCCGCCACCGGCCCCACGCGCACCCGCTGCTCTTCGTTTTCGATCTCGAGCACCTGCCAGGGCCGGCCGGCCATGATGAACAGGGCCCCGGGGTGCAGGCTGGCGGCGACGAACGAGTCGTCCACGCTGCCGATGGTGCGCTTGGTCGCCTCGTCGAAGATGCGAAACGTGCGCTCGTCCACGATCATGCCGATGTGGCTGAGGAAGTGCTTGCGCGCCCGGCCGCTGCGCGCCATCCGGCGGGCCGCCGTCTCGCTGGCGTAGAGGGTCTTGGCTTCCAGCAGCGCGTCCCACGTCGCCTGGAACAAGCCCTCGTCGAGGTCCCTGAACGGGTACGCCCGGGTGACGACCGCGTACGTCCAGTCGGGGTCCAGTTCGGCGTACTCGTTGGTCAGCGCCACCAACTGGTTGGCGAGCACCACCAGTGGCGCGTCGCGCAGCCGCAGGGGCTCCAACCGCCCCTCGATGGCCGAGCGCGCCACGGCCATGCACTCCAGGACATCCTCCGGGCCGCTGGCAACGAGCGTGCCCGCCGACACGGCACCGGCTCGGTGGCCGGCCCGGCCGAGGCGTTGCACCAGCCGCGTCACGCTGCGCGGGGAGTGGACCTGGACCACGTGGTCGATGGCACCCACATCGATGCCGAGTTCCAAGCTGCTGGTGGCCACGAGCGCGTGAACCTCGCCGCTCTTGAACCGGTCCTCAACGTCGGCGCGGACCTCGGCGCTGAGGCTGCCGTGGTGCAGCTCCAACAGGTGTGGGCGGCCAGCCTGCGTGTCCAGCACGGCGCTTCGGCTCACCATGAGTTCAGCGCTGTCGCGGGTGTTCTGGAAAACCAGGACCCGCTGGTGGGCCCGAGCCAGTTGGCGCGCGGTGCGCAGTTCGGCCACGGCGCTCGGCGGCACCATCAGGGTTCCAGCCGTCGCGTCGTCGTCATCACGCACGCGTGGCTGGATCACCGCCAGTTCCAGGCGCTTGTCGGCCGCGACTTCAAGGAGGTTCACGGCGCGGGGCCCCTCCGGCCCCTGCCCGCCCACGAAAGCCGCCACCGCGGTGGGGTCGGCGACGGTTGCCGAGAGGCCGATGCGCTGAAAGCCGCCGGCGGGCCGGGCGTCGGGCTGGCGCGGACACGGCCGCTCCGCGGCCTTGGCGGCGCGCAACTCGCCGGGCTGGCCGATCACCTCCTCCAGCCGCTCCAGGGCCACGGCCAACTGCGCGCCGCGCTCGCTGGCCGCCAGATCGTGCACCTCGTCGAGGACCACGAAGCGCACCGTGGCCAGGTGGCGCCGCAGCGTGTCGCCGTAGAGCAAGAGCTGGAGCGTTTCCGGCGTGGTGATCAGCAGGTCCGGCGGGTTGCGCGCCTGGCGGCCCCGCTCCGACTGGCTCGTGTCCCCGTGGCGCACCCCGACGCGCAGATCCAGGGCCTCCGCCCAGGACTCCAGGCGGCCCAGGAGATCCCTGTTGAGCGCCCGCAGCGGCGTGACGTAGATCGCCTTGAACCCCTTGGGCCAGGGTCGCTTGCGCCGTGCCAGGGCATCGCGCTCCGCCAGCAGGCGCCCCATCACCGGAAGCAGCGCCGCCTCCGTCTTGCCGTGGCCCGTCGGAGCCACCAGCAACACGTTTTCACCGGCCAGAACAGGGCCCAGCGTCGCCTCCTGCGGCGCCGTCAGGCCGGTCCAGCCCAGATCCGCAAGCAGCAACGCGAGGCGCGGGTGGAGTTGAGCGTGGCTAACCAAGTTCGGCCCCGATGCGCGCCAGCACATCGCCGAGGTAGGTGCGGTACAGCAGGGTTGCCGGAATGAAGGCGAGCACGTTGGCAATGGGTCCCGCCCACGCCGTGAGGCGGTGTTGGCCGCCGAGGCGCAGCGCGTTGCTGAGGATCGTCCGCAGGGGCGCCGCCACCGCGAAGAGGCCGTAGCCGAGCGGGTACAACTGGACCAGCAACAGGAGTGGCAGGCCCGAGCCGCCGTCCGACGAGCCGCTGGCGCCCATGCTGCCAACACTGGTGCCCCACAGCGACCGGATCTCCAGGTCCCAGAGGATCAGCATGCCCGCAAAGACGCCGACCCCGGCCAGCCAGCCAATCCAGCGGCGACCGTCGGGTTCGGGTTTGGGGGGCCGAACTGCCAGGCGGGCGATGGTCAGGCCGATGGCGACGACCCAAAGCGCGTAGCTCCACCACGGCAGAACGAACCAGGCCACGCCCAACAGCTCGGTGGAGCCGCCCACCTCGGTACCCTGCACGACCAGGGGCGCGTCGCCCCGCAGCAGCAGGTTGCCGTTGTGGGGAGACGCCGTGAGGCTGTCGAGCCGGATGAGCGTGAACTGGTCGCCGCCAGTGGGAGGGACAAACATCGGGTAGCCGAACAGGGCTCCGTTGAGGACATCATCCAGGGAGTCCCCCAACAGGTCGTGCACGCCATCCAGTTCGCTACCGTCGCCCAACTGGCCCAGCAGGCTGGACAACCGGCCCCGTTCTAGGCCCTTGGCGGCGGCCTCGTCACTGGCTGGCTCGAAGTGCGCCGTGGCGCCCGGCCGGTACGGCAGGTACACCGTTTGGGCGGCGAACGCGCCGATTCTGGGAATGCCGTCGAAGGTGACGAGTTCGTCGTCGCCCTGGATCCGTTGAACCAGTCGGCTGCCCTCGTAGACCTCGACGACCGTTCCGGCGTCGAGAGTCACCATGGTGCCGTCGATGACGCCGCCCTGGGGGTGCACCACGACCGTTGGCTCCAGCAGGGCCGCCACCATCGCCTTGGACAAGCCGATCTGCTGCCGCACGAGCGGGCTGAACGCGCTGCTGATGTCGCTGAAGATCGTCAGGGAATGGGGCGCCGACACCGACGCCTCGACGTCCACGGGTAGCTTCAGGCCCACGGCGCCGCCGTCCACGACCCGCAGGGAAAGGTCGCTGGCGGGGCTGGTTTCGCAGGCGCGGCCGGCAAACAGGCCACGACCCTCCTCCCAGCACACCTGGGCCAAACCCGTCACGGACAAGCCTTCCGTGTTTTGGTAGGCGGAGCCGCCGGTGGCATCGGGCAGATCGGCGTCCAGGCTGCCGGAGATCACGTACAAGCCGTCTTCGAACGCCGTGGCGAAGCGAACCTGGTGGTCGATGCGGGTTGGCTGGTTGATGGCGGCTTGGGCGGCCGGCGCCGCCACGAGGGCCAGCAGGACCAGCATCACCACCGCAGGCAGGAGGGAGCGCGGGCGTTGCACGGGTGTGCTGGGGGCGCCGGGATTCTTAGTGTTAGTGGCGAGAAGCCTGGCTTCCAACCAGCGCCGCGACGGCGTCGGGCGCCGTGGGCAAGGCCCGGGTCACGTTGAGGGCGCCGTCAGCGGTGACAACGATGTCGTCCTCGATCCGGATGCCGATGCCCTCGGTTCCAGGCGGGCACGACGCGTAATCCGGGTTGAAGTACAGCCCGGGCTCGATCGTGATGACCATGCCCTCCTCCAGCTTGCGCGTTTGCCCGTCCGGCTCCCGGTAGTTGCCGGCGTCGTGGACGTCCAATCCGAGGAAGTGGCTGGTGCCGTGCATGAAGTGGCGCCGAATCGTGCCGTCGCCGCCCGAACCATCCGGGTCCGGGACCGCCTCGGGCAGCAGGAGACCCAATGCGACCAGGCCCTCGGCCAATGCGCGCGTGGCTGCGTCGTGGGGTTCGCGCAGGCGGGCGCCTGGACGAACGGCGGCCACGGCGGCCGCGCGGGCGCTCTCAACCACATCGTAGAGTTGACCGTGCAGATCCCCGAAGGCGCCGCTGGCCGGGAAGGTGCGGGTGATGTCGCTGTTGTAGTAGCCCCACTCGCAGCCAGCGTCGACCAGCACCAGGTCCCCGTCCCGGATCGGGTCGCGGTTGGCGATGTAATGGAGCACCGCCGCGTTGGCGCCGCTGCCGACGATCGGGGGGTACCCCGGGCCGGTGCTGCCGGCGCGGCGATAGGCGGCCAGCAGTGCGGCCTCCACTTCGTACTCGTGCCCCCCGACGCGAATCTGGGCGGCGCCCTCCAACATGGCCTCGACGCCCAAGTCGGCCGCCTTTTGCAGCAAGCGAACCTCGTCGGCGTCCTTGCGCACCCGCAGCTCCGACAGCACCGCACGCCCGTCCTCCGGCGCCTTGCCATACGTGCGGCGCAGGCGGCGGTGGACCCAGCCGTTGTGATCGGTGATCGCGTGCAAGGACCCGGTGACGCGGTCGCGCAGGCGGCTGGAGAACTGATCCAGGGCATGGGCCGCGTCGACGCCCAGCGCCTCGGCCGCCCGGGAAACCCCCAGCCGGCGGCCGGTCCAGATCTCGGCGGACGGCTCGCGCTCGCGCACAAAAACCTCCGAACCGCCAGAGCCGTCGATCAGCAGCACGGCCCCCGGCTCGTTGAAGCCCGTCAGGTACCAGAAGTCGTTGTGCGGGCGAAACGGGTGTTCCACGTCGTTGCTGTACGTGGTCTCCTCGTGGGTCGCCACCACCATGATAGC
>JBFJYU010000194.1:0-6426 GCA_041622435.1 Thermoplasmatota archaeon
AGCGAACCTCGCGAGGCCGACTACCCGCTGGGGGCTCACGTGCCCCTCGCCCGCCACCAACAGGTCACGGCCGAGCGCCTGGCCCTGCCGCCGGGCAAGGTCCTCGCGTGGACCCGGATCGCCAGTGGCCCCAGCGAATTCCAGCGCCGCCTCGAAGCCCACGGGCCCTACCCCGTGGTCCTGGTCAACCTGCCCGCCGACGAACACGGCGGCACCGAGCGGCGCAGCGTCGGCCTGTGGGCTGGCGCCGGCGAGCCTGCGGTCGGGGCCGAGGTTCGGCCCACCCTGCGGCGTTTCTTCGTGCAGCAGGGGACGTGGCGGTATGGGGTGGCGTTCAAGCCCGTGGCCAGCCAGGATTAGGCTCTTCAGGCCTCTTCAGGACGCTCCGCCACTTCGCCTGGCGCCGGCTCTTGCACGGAAACACCGCGCACCGGCCGGGCCGCGCAGTCCCGCCACAATGCTGGCAACCTGCGATGTAACCCATTGCGCGCCGGCAATGCGGGGATGCACCGCCTAGAACCCGTCCCACCCGCCATAGGCTGCCGCCTGTTTGATCCACGCCTCCAGTTGTGGCGTCTCGATGGGGTCGCCCGCGTGGAGGTGCAGGTACCGCGCGTCGGCGTCCTTGGATGCGACGGGAGGCATCGGGTCTAGTGACGAGCCGAGGAAGAAGGTGACTTTGACGTACTTCGTGAAGCAGTGGTAGCTCAGAAACCAGCCCTGTCCCTCGACGCCGTAGAATGGGCTGTTCCAGCGCACGGCTTTGCGCACATTGGGCACGGCGCGCGTGATCAGGTCGTCGAGGCGGCGGCCGATGTCACGCTTCCAACCCGGCATGGCGGCGATGTACGCCCGTACGGGCGCGTCGCCGTCGGCTTTCGGGATTTGGGGGTTGCCGCCCGACAGGAGCGTCGGCTTCGCGTCCGGCTCGGCCGC
Organism: Thermoplasmatota archaeon; assembly: GCA_041622435.1. Taxonomy (GTDB): domain Archaea; phylum Thermoplasmatota; class E2; order JACPAO01; family JAHFTW01; genus JBFJVP01. The sequence goes on from JBFJYU010000194.1 coordinate 937, forward strand.
CTCAGCCATGAATCCACATGGCGGCCGGGCGTCTTGGGCCACGCGGTGCGGGGCGCGGGCCGCCGGGCGCGGGGGCCGGCCGGGGTCGCGGGGGGTACGGGATGAGGGGGTGAAGGAGTGAAGGGTCGAAGCGGCAGGCCGCCCTACTTGCGACGCCAAGCGACGAGGGCAGCCCCCAGCGCGGCGAGGCCGGCTAGGAGGCCGACGCCGGCGGCCCCGTTGGATTGGTCGGCCGCCTCGCCGTCATCGACGCCGTTGTGGGTCGGCGCGGCGGCTTCATCGTCAACGATCGGGCCAGAGCACCACGTACAGGACTCCTCGCCGTACGCGCAAGCATCATCACAGGGCGCCGACGGCACGTCGGCGTACACGCACTGGGCTTCGGCGCCCTCCTCGGCGCCGCAGTCGCTGATGTCCTGGCAGGCCTCCGGGTCGTCGCCTGCGTCGCATTCGGCGCCTTGGGCGTTGACGGCCAGGGCCGCGATGAGCAGTAGGGAGGCAAGCGTCAGTAGGCGAATCATGTTCCTCAACCCCTCCTACGCCGCCCATGATCTTGGACGTGGGCAAATCGTTGGGGGCCAGGCATCCAATCGGCGGTGCCCAGGGCCGCCGGCGTCACGCGTGGTCCAGCCGATGGGGCGACTAGGCCGCGTTCAGCGCGCTGGCGGCCTTGACGAGAGACACGAAAGCCTCCTCGTCGATCTCTTCGCCCGCGCGGATGTCGATGGCGCGCCGCGCATTGCCGGCGAGGCTCGCGTTGAAAACCCCGCCGGGGTCGTCGATCGACGCGCCGCGGGCGAACGTCAGCTTCACCTTGTCCTTGTACACCTCGCCGGTGCACACGATCCCGCCGTGGGACCACACGGCCACCCCAAGCGGGTTCGATGGCTTGCGCCACTTGACCTCCTCGACCACGTCCGGTTCGGCGGCGTGGATGAGTCGGCGTACGCGCGCCAAGGTTTCGCCGCGCCAATCGGCCAGATCCCTGATCCTCGCATCGATCAATTCGGATGCCGACTCGTCGGCCGCCTCAGCCACACCCCGCCAGTTTCGGCGCGGGTTATCACGGTGGCGGCCCCAAGCAGCACCCGAGCCACGCGCCCCGCTGGCTACGAGGTGGCGCCCCCGGGGTTGCGGCGCCCCGACCGGCCGTCCCCGCCGCACGACGCCATTTTGATGCCCAAAGTCCCACAATCAAGCAGGAGTGACGCGCCTGGTACCACTTTGCCGCCAAGACTGCGCCCCCCGCGCCCGCCAGCGGCCCTGGTGCATAAGCGCCCATCCCACCAACCCTATAGCAGGGGGGTTGGATGCAACGAGACAGGAGACGACAGGATGGCCCCCGAACCGGATGTGGAGCTCGAGAATTTCCACCTCCAGGGTAGCCCGCCGCGGCGGTTCCCTGAGAAGGTCGTCTTCTGGGACGAGACCCTGCGCGACGGCGAGCAGACGCCGGGCGTTTACTACACGCTTGAAGAAAAGGTGGAGCTCGGGCGGCTGCTCAGCGACGCCGGCGTGGATGTCATGAACGTCGGCATCCCCGCCATCAGCCCCTCGGAACTGAAGTCGGTGCGCGCCCTTGCAAAGGCCGGCCTGGAAGCCTCGGTGCTGGGTGCCGCCCGGACCGTGCGCTCGGACATCGATGCCGTCATCGCCACGGACGCCCCGGAGATTGCCGCCTTCATCGCCGCCAGCGACGTGCACTTGAAGCACAAACTCGGCCTGACCCGCGACGAGGCACTGGACATCGCCGTCGAGAGCGTCGAATACTCCCTCGCACACGGCCTCAAGACCACCTTCGTCACCGAGGACACGGTGCGGGCCAACATGGACTTCGTCGTGCGCCTTTACCAGGCGTGCATCGACGCCGGCGCCGAGCGGGTCCTCTTCTGTGACACCGTCGGCGTCATGACGCCGAGCACGTTTGGATGGTGGCTCGATGAGGTGGTTCGCCGCATCGACCGCAACGTCGAGTACGGTGTCCACGTGCACAATGACTTCGGCATGGCGACGGCCAACACGCTCACGGCCGTCGAGCACGGAATCCCGTGCGTCAACACGACCGTCAACGGCATCGGCGAACGGGCCGGCAACTGCTCGTTCGAAGAGATCGTCATGTCGCTGGAGGAGTTGTACCACTATCACACAGGCATCGACAAGCTGGCCTTGCAGCGGCTCAGCCGCCGCGTGGAGGAGGTCTCCGGTGTTCCTGTGGCGTTCAACAAGGCCATCGTCGGCTACAACGCCTTCACCCATGAGTCCGGGATTCACACTGACGGCGTCATCAAGAACACCCTGACCTACGAGCCCATGCAGGTCGAGGCGCTCGGCCGCCGGCGCCGCTTCGTCTTTGGCAAGCACACCGGTACGCGGGCCGTCGGCGAGCGGCTGCGGCAAGCTGGCGTCGAGGCCTCCAAGGAGCAGATGCTCGCCATCGCCAACGACATCAAGGCGTGGACCGAGCACCACACGAAGGAGGACATCCGGACCTTCATCGCCGGCTACCGCCGCTGGGATCGCAACCACAAGGGCGTGAGCCCCGAGGTGTTCTGGCAGATCGTGGCCAAGCACGGCATCGCCACGCCGGAGCCGATGCCGCAGACCGTGTAGGCGGCCGCGTACCGTGGCCTCGTTGCCTGAAACGGTTTAAAGCCAACCCCCAGTCGCGCGCCCATGCAAAGGACGCTGCTGGCCTTGGCCCTCATCCTGGCGCCCCTCTCCGGGTGTGTCGGGGACGACGAATCCCAACCCGTGGAGTTGCCGCGGCTGCCGATCGAGTTGCCCGACGAGATCACGGGCATGGAGTTCGTGACGCGGGCGGTGGAATCGCCTGGCCAGGGCATCTGGCTGCACGAGGACCGCGCCTACGTCACCGGCCCCAGCGGCCTGCGCATCCTGGACGTCACCGACCCGGGCATGCCCGTGCTGCTGGCCGAGGACATCCCGGACACGGCCAGCCGTGACGTTGACATCATGGAGCACCCCAACGGCCAGCTCTACGCGGTCCTGACCGCCGGCGGCGTGGTCAAGCTGGTCGACGTGACCGACCCGAGCCAGGCGGAGGTCGTGAGCCAAACCACGCTGTGCAGCCACAACATGGCCGTGGTCCCCAACACGACGGTCGTCTACAGTTCCTGGTCGCTGTGCCACGCGACCGACGCTGGCATGGTCAGCGCCGGCGACATCGAGATCATTGACTTCGCCGACCCCAAGAACCCTGTGAGCACGCTCTTTGAGTTCCCGCCGGTCGCCATCACCGAGGGCGGCGTGCCGCGTCCGGTGACGGCGACGTCGTGCCACGACGTGACCTTCAACGTCGAACTGGCCCGCGCGTACTGCGCCGGCATCAGCGACACGCTGATCTGGGACATCACCGACCCGCTTGCCCCGGTGATCATCCAGGTCATCGACTGGCCCGGAACCAACATCCACCACGCCGTGTGGGACGCCCGCGGCGGCGACCTGCTGATCCTGGGCGACGAATTCGCTGGCGTGGCCGCGCCGAGCCCGCCGTGCAGCGAGACCGTCAGCGACCCCACCAGTGCCCTGTGGTTCTTCGACATCAGCGACCTGGCGTCGCCGACGCCGGTGGGCTACTTCCAGATCGAGTGGGAGCAACTGAATTCCGACACGGGTGACACGCCCCGCTACTGCTCGACCCACTTCGGCACGCTGGTCGAAGACCGCGACATGCTGGTCATGGGCTGGTACTCGGCGGGCACCGTTCTCATTGACTTCAGCGACCCCGCCGACGCCAGGCAGGTCGCCCATTACATCGGCAGCGGCACCAACACCTGGGAGGCCCGCTACCACAACGGCCACGTCTTCACTGGCGACGCTGGCCGTGGCATGGATATCCTGAAACTGATCTGAGGTCGAACATGAAGTCCCAACTCATTCTGCTAACGCTGCTTGCCGCGGCCGTCTCCGGCTGCCTTGAGGCCGACACCGACGACCTGGCGGCACCCGACGTCACGGGCGTTGCTTCCTTCGAATCGGTGCAGCCCAACGTTGTATCGGGCCTGGAGCCGCTCACCCAGATGCTCAACGCGGCGGGCGAGTCGGTCAACGGCGCCGGCATCTGGCCCTACGGCGACTACGTCTTCGGCTCCGGCCTGGGCGTCGGTTTCTGGATCGCCGACATCAGCGACCCGGAGAACCCCGTCATGATCTACCAGTCCCCCGAGGACTCGGAGACGGACTTTGCCCGCGACGCCGACGTCGTCGAGCACGCTGACGGCCGCCTGACGCTGGTGCTCGCCACCCAGAGCGACGGCATGCACGTGTGGGACGTGACCAGCCCCGCCGAGCCTGTCTTCCGCGCCCGCGTGGAAGTGGACCCGAACCACAACGTCGCGACGGTTCCGGGCACGACGTACGTGTTCAACAGCCAGTCCGGCGGCTACGGCCGCAGCAACGACCTGGTGGATGTGAGCGACCCGGCCAACCCTGTTGTGCTGGGAACGTACGGCGCCTATGGCTGCCACGACATCGCCTTCTTCGGCGACCTGGGCGGCGACAAGTTCCGCGCCTACTGCGCCGGCATTGACCGCACCGAGATCTGGAGCCTCGATGGCTTCAACGCCTCGGCCGAGAACTTCGGCATCGAGCTGGTTTCCTTCATCGGCTGCCCCGTCCTGGACGCCGACGCGCCTCGCGACGACCTGGCGGCGGAAGTGGCGAGTTGCGCCTCCCAGAGCCCGGTCGTGGGCAGCCCTGTGTTCGGCTCCTCGCCGACGCGCACCCTGCACCACCTGGCCATGGTCAACAACGACGCAACCATCCTCATCGTTGGTGACGAGTTCAACGGCGGCGGCACGCCGGGTGCCTGCTTCGCCCACGTCCAGGGCGCAGTCCCGTCCACGTCGACGCCGCTGGGCGCGCTATGGTTCTACGACATCAGCGACGAGTCCGAGCCGGAGCTGCTGAGTTGGCTCAGCCCGCCGACGGTTGCTCCAGGTGTCCCGTCCAACCCCCAGAGTCCGCTGTCGGCTGTGCCGAACTGCACGGCGCACTTCGGCCAGGTCATTCCCGGTGAGGAGAAGCTGGTGATGGCCTGGTACACCGCCGGCATCGTCTTGGTGGACTTCAGCGACCCCGCCGAACCGGTCATCCTGAAGGGCCTGGCCCTTGAGGGCAGCAACGTTTGGGACGCCCGGGTCCACCACGGCTACGTCCTGACGGGCGACATCATCCGCGGCATGGACGTCTACCAACTCGTCTAGCCCGGCGGCGCGCCGCGTGCCGACTCGGGCCGGCTCGGGCCAGTTCCGGCGGGCTTCGCCCCTCTTCCCTCTTTCAACGCCAGAACTCGACGCGCACCGAGAACGGCTGCTCGTCGGCGGCGCCGGGGATATCCGGCGCCTCAACGGTGACGCGCACGGACGCGTTGCCGAAATCCTCCGGCCATGCCTCCAGGCGCAGCGGCGAGGGCCCGGCCGCGCGGGCGGCCTGCTGCCAGCCGGTGCCCCTGTCGACATCCACGGTGAC
>JBFJYU010000195.1:0-6424 GCA_041622435.1 Thermoplasmatota archaeon
GCCGCCGCGGCGCTGTGCCTGTCCATCAGCTTCGGTGTGGCCGCGTGCCTCGCCATCGCTGCGGCCGCCGCCGTCGCCATCGCCGCCGCAGCTGCCATCTCGGCCGCTGCCGCCCAGGCGATCTCGGCCTCGCTTGGTACCGCGATCTCGCTGTCGATTGCCCTCAGCCACGCCAAGGAAAGCGCGGCTGCCGCCAGCGCCGCGTCGGCCGCCCTCGGACCCGTCACGGCCTCCACCAACGGCCAGGGCAGCGGTCTGCTCAACGGCCTTGGCGCCATGACCGGCGGCAGCGGCGACGACGTCACCTCGGCGGTCGCTGATGCGGATGTCAGTGGCATCGTGGCCGCCCTCGCGTTTGCGCCCTTCGACGGCGCCTGCGCCTCGGCCGCTTCCATGTCGGTCGGTGGCATCGACGCCTCGGCACTGGGCCAGGGCTACGGTCAGACCAGCGGTACGGGCGCCCTCGTGGACACGGGCGGCGACGACGTGTACCGCCTGGCGGCGGACGCGGGCCACAGTGTTGCGACCATCGTCAGCCTCGCCGACCTCGGCGTGGACCCCGGCGACGAGGACGAGAACGTCCAGGGCGACGAGTCCTGCGGCGACGGCGCCTCGTCTTCGGCTGTGGCAGTTAACTTCGGAACCGTTTCGGAGGCCACGGGCGGCCAGGCGGCCGGCGACGGCAACAGTGCGCTCATCGACTTGGGCGGCTCGGACAGCTACTCGAGCGCCGGCCGCGCGGACAACACCGTTGCCACCGGCGGCGGAATCGTCATGGGCACGATCCCCGGCAGCGTCTTTGCGGACGTGGCCGCCGACGAGACGGCCGAGGCGACCGTCGCGACGGCTGAGGCCGAGGCGGGAGCCGCGGCTGCGACTGCCACGGCCGCTGCGTGCAGCGCGGGAGCCTGCCTCTAGGTCCATGAAATCCTCTCTTCCCTTTCTTCCTCTGCTCCTCCTCGGTGCGGTGCCGTTGGCCGGAATGGCCAGCGCGATGCCGTGGTTCGAGGAGGTCGCTGTGGAAGCGGGCATCGACTTCGAACACGCCGGCTGGGTACTCGACGAGCACAACGAGTGGTTTCCTGAGATCACACCTGGTGGCTTGTGCTGGCTCGACTACGATGGCGATGGTTGGCAAGACCTGTTCTTCGTGACAGCCCGCTTTTATAACGAAACCTTGCAGGCGGAGCGCGAGCCCCGCAGCGAATTGTACCGCAACCGCGGTGACGGAACCTTCGAGGATGTCACCGAGGAGGCGGGAGTCGGTTTGACCGGCCGGTGGGACATGGGTTGTTCCACGGCCGACTACGATGGCGACGGCTGGGAGGACCTGTTCGTCGCCGGTTACGATGATGACGTGCTGCTGCGCAACCGCGGCGACGGCACGTTTTACGACGCGACGCTGGAGGCCGGCGTCGCGGATGAGGGGCTGTGCACGAACCCGTGCTGGGGCCACTCGAGCAGTTGGGTCGACTACGACCTTGACGGCGACCTAGACCTGTACGTCTTGAATTACGTCTCCTGGAACGAGTCGATCCACACGGGCAACGGCCCCCGCCAGTACGAGGGCCAGCGCAACCTGATGTGGCAGAATCAGGGTGACGGAACGTTCCTTGAAGTCAGCGATGCGACCAACACGACGGACGACCCGCGGGCCATGCACGGCAAGGGCCTGGGGGCGGTGTGGTTCGACCACAACCTGGACGGCTGCCCGGACGTCTACATCGCCAGCGACCAGACCAAGGCATCGTTGCTCAAGAACAACTGCAATGGGCACTTCGAGGACATTGCTGGCGCGGCGCGCGTGGACGATGACTACTCTGGCATGGGCACCGTGGCGGGCGACACCAATGGCGACGGCCGCTACGACCTGTACAAGACCCACTACCAGGGCGAGCCCAACTCATTCTACGTCTACGCCGACAACGGCGTGTATGACACATACACCCACTACGGCGACCTCGGCGAGGACATCGATTACGTCGGCTGGGGAACCGGTTTCTTCGATTTCGACAACGACGGCCACCTGGACGTGTACGTCGCCAACGGCCACACCGAGCACCTGCTCGACTGGTACGGGTTGACGATCCTTGGCTGGCAGAAGAACCTGCTATGGCTCAACGACGGCGAGGGCAACTTCACCCATGTCACCAACGTCACCGGCCCCGGCTGGGACGTTGAGGCGGTCACCCGCGGCTCAGCCGTGGCGGATTACGATCTGGACGGTGACCTCGATCTGGCGTTCAACAACAACGGCAACGGCACCGGCCACCTGCTGCGCAACAGCAACGTCACCGACACCGGTCACTGGCTGAGCCTTGAGCTGCGCCAGCCGGGCCTCAACTGGCAAGCGGGCGGCGCCAGGGTTGAGATTGCCTTGCCCAACGGCCATACCATGACGCGCCACGTCATGCTCGGTTCGGGTTACCTGAGCCAGGACCAGCGCGCCCTGCACGTCGGCCTCGGCGACCAGAGCGCGGCCGATGTCACGGTGTACTGGCCCGGCGGCGGCGAGGATGACTTCCTGGCCCTCGCGGCAGACCAGGTGCTTCGGCTGCACAAGGGCGGCGAGGTCGTCACCGACACGCTGGCCCCGCTCACAACGCTTGACATTGACGGCACCCTTGGCGGGGGCGGCTGGTACACGGCGCCGGCGTCGCTCAGCCTCGATGCTTCGGACACGAGCCGGGGAACTGTTTCGGGTGTCGCCTCAACCACCTGGGACATCAGCGGCTCCTGGGCCGACTACGACCGCGCGGCCACGCTGGGCGAAGGCGTCCACGAGGTCGCCTACCACAGCGAGGATGCCGCCGGCAACGCCGAGCGGATCCGGCGCGCCACGATCCGGGTGGACGAATCCGCGCCCCAGACCGATGCCGTGGTCGAGGGCCTCCTCGGCGACGACGGCTGGTACACGCAAACGGCGTCGTTTTCGCTGGTGGCAACCGACAGCGCCAGCGGCGTCGCGCGCACCCAATACCGCCTGGGCGCCGACTGGGTGGAATACACCGGAGAGCTGCAACTGGACGACGGCGTCCACACGCTCGAATGGCGAAGCCAGGACGTGGCCGGTCACTGGGAAAACGTTCAATCCATGACGATCCAGGTCGACTCGCGGGCTCCGGCCACCGAACTGATGGCCGACGGGCCCCCCGGCGAGCAGGCGTGGTACGTCGGCGCGGTCGAGGCGGACGCGGTCGCCACGGACAACCTGTCCGGGCCGGGCGCCACGTGGAGCCGCGTGGACGGCGGCGCGTGGAGCGAACACAGCGACCCGCTTCTGCTGGGCGAGGGGCGCCACACCGTGGAAGCATACAGCCGTGACATGGCGGGCAACGTCGAACCGGTGCGCACCCTGGAGATCGCGGTCGACCCGACGCCTCCGGAAACCACGGCGAGCGTGGACGGCCAACGGGGCCGCGGCCAGTGGTACATCGATCCGCCAGACGTGCGACTGGATGCAACGGACGCCACCAGCGACGTCGCCCGGACGGAGTACCGCGTCGACGCGACATGGGGCCCCTACGACGGCCCATTCACCGTGGGCGACGGCAGGCACGCGCTGGAGTTCAGGAGTTACGACAACGCCGGCAACGTTGAGGCCATCCAGTTGGTCGAGGTGGACGTGGATACCATCGCACCAATCAGCACCCTGGAAATCAGCGGCACGCGCGGCCAGGCCGGCTGGTGGCTGAGCGACGCGCTCGTCGCGCTGGCGGCCAGCGACGACGGATCGGGCGTCCACGAAGGCCAACTGCGCATCAACGGCGCCGCCTGGGAAACCTACACGGATGAGGTGGTCCTGGCTGATGGCGAGCACGTCGTCGGGTACCGCAGCACGGACGCGGCCGGCAACGTGGAGGAGGCCCTCGAGGCCACCATCCTCGTGGACACCATCCGGCCGTCGCTGACCATCACGGTCGACGGCGATGCCGGGGAGGGCGGCTGGCTCATTTCCAACGCGACGGTGAGCTTGGACGGCGGCGACGCCGGCTCGGGCCTGGACCGCATCGAATACCGCCTCGGCGCCGACTGGAAGACCTACACGGGGCCATTCGTGCTCACGGAGGGCGTCTACGAACTGGAGGCGCGAGCCTTCGATGTCGCCGGCAACATGGAGGCGCCGCCGACGCGGACCATCTCGGTCGACACGACGCTTCCCGAAATTTCGCTCGCGCTTGAGGGAATGCACCTCTGGCGCGGCGACGAGGTCGACGTTGTGAGTGAAACGCACTTCACGCTCGCATCCGGGTACGACTTGAGCGGCGTGGCGTGGACCGAGTATTCGCTGGACGGCGGACCCTGGCAGCCAACCGGTGAGTTCAGGCTCGCGGGCTCCGACGGCGAGCACCTGCTCACGTACCGCGCCCGGGACCTTGCGGGCAACAAGGGCCACGCCGGGGACCTGGTTGTCCACCTGCTCAACGATGAGGCTCCAAGCGTCCGGCTCGTCCATCCCCGCGGGGACAGCTTCTACCTCGGGTCTGAAAACTTCAGGCTCCGGCTGGGGGGCCCAACGTACGGCGCCGGCTGCGTGCCCGTGCGCGCAACCACAGAAGACCACGTCTCGGGAACACGGGACCTCGTTATCCGCGTGGACGGGTCGGTGGTGGCCTCCTGGCACTGGCCGACCTGGTCGTCCGACGGCATGCGCGGCGCCTGGACCTGGGACACCCTGGAATGGATGCCGGGAGCCCACGTCATCGAGGTCGAAGCCACGGACCACCGGGGCAACGTCGCAGTGGACCGGGACGAGGTATGGACGCTGGGAGCCCCCAGCCCGATCCCGTGGTGTTCGCTGCGCTAGGGCGCCGGCGCCCTACGGGGTGAGGCCAGCCACGGCGGCCTTGGCCGCCGCGATGGAGGCGGCGGTCGCGCCGCCCGTTCCCGCCACCACAGCCACGGCGCTGGCGCCGCCCAGCACGGTCGTCAGGGGGTTGCCCCGCACCACGATTTCCACGGTGCCGATGCACGTGCCACCGCCTTCGAGGTTGATCGTGCCGGTGAGGTCGTACACGCCGACGCCAAGCCATGCGTAGTCGTTCACGTTGGCCGCCCCCACGGCGCTCAGGTCATCCGAGTCGCTGGTGTCAGAATCACTCCAGACCGCCATGCCGGCGTAGGAGAGAACCACGGTCCACGACCGCGGCGGCGCACCGGCAGTGAACGTGTAGCCCACGGTGCCGTTTTCCGGCACGGTGATGCGACTGGAGCCGATGGCTTGGCCGTTGATCATGCCGGTGCAGGGCCCGGTGACAACGGCGTCTGCCGGCGTGGCCAACGCTAGGGCGGCCAGCGCGACCAGCCCACCGACGACGAGCAGGGCCCGCATCACGAGCCCACCCCCGGCTTGCGGGCCAGCAGAATGTTCAAAATTACGGTGGGCAGGGCGATTCCCAAGAGCAAGGCCCCCCCGATGGCGCAACCGACGAGCAGGCCAACCGTGAGTGGCGTGACCGCAAATTGTTGTAGCAGGACGGCGGCCCCCGCGCCGGCGATCAGGCCAAGAATCAGGGGTAGGGGCTTGATGAGGAACCGCTTCTGGCGGGACTCGCCGTCAGTCATGGGCAACCATTGGTGCCGGCCACTTCAATCATTGGTTAGCCGCCACCCATACCGGTGCCAGTCGGTGTCAGTGGTCTCTATGGCGCCTCGACGGGCATGCTCAGGGGCCCCGGCGGCCGGCTGTCACGCTGGATCACGTACGCGTCCCACGCCGCCCAGATCAGCCCGATCGCTCCTGGGACCACCAGCGGCCATGACCCGAAGACGACGAGGATCATCTGCGCGATGCCATGGGCTCGCAGCGACGTTTGGGGGTTGCGCCAGCCGGCAATGATGGCGCCGAGCCCCGGCAGCGGGAGCACGTTGAGCACGGTGCAGGCGACGCGCCACCGGGTGGACAGCAGGATCATCCGATGGGCTGGGGGCAACGCGCCGCGAGGGCCGCCGGGTCAAAAGGCGTTACCGGGTTCGCGTGCACCGGCGCGACGGCTCCTCACCCCTACGCTCCGGCGACGAGCAGGAAGAAGCCGTGGGTTGCGCGGCCTCCCTGGGCGGCGGCGTGCACTTCGATGGCCAGGGTCTTGCCGCCGTGTTCGACGGTGATCTTCTGCGCCGGCGCAGCCGTCTCGCCAGTTACCTTTGCAATAGCATCATTGAGAGCCGGCACGTCGAGCGCCGGCACAAGAACCTGCAACTCCTTTCCGATCACCTGCGCCGCCGACAAGAGAAACTGCTGGGCCGCGCGTTGGCTCCAGAGTGCGACGACGCCATCGTTGTCGCACCCGATGACGGCCCCGGGCCAGGCTTCCACGAGGGATTCCAGGAAGACGCCCATGCGATCCGCCTCATCGGCCAGGTTTCGCACCTCGTCATTGAGGGTGCTGAGCTCTTCGTTGGTGCTCTGGAGCTCCTCGTTGAC
>JBFJYU010000196.1:0-6400 GCA_041622435.1 Thermoplasmatota archaeon
CTCGGGGCGGACGTGCTGGCCCGGGTGGAGCCGGACCTGGACCGGTTCGCCGGCCGGTGCACGGGCGACATCCTGGCCATGGCCCGGGACGCCGAGCGCGACCCGCCACGCCACGTACCCTACGACGCGTGGGGCAACCGCGTCGACCGCATCGAGACGGCGAGGGGATGGCGCGACCTGGACCAAGCGTCGGCCGAGGAAGGGCTGGTGGCCATCGGGTACGAACGGGCCCACGGCGAGCGCGGCGAACTGAGCCGCGTGGTGCAGGCGGCGAAACTGTACCTCTTCACGCCGAGCAGTGCGATCTACACCTGCCCCCTCGCGATGACCGACGGCGCGGCCCGCGTGCTGGAACTGGTGGGCAACGAGGCGCTGCGGGAGCGGGCGCTGGCGAGGCTGACCAGCCGCGACCCGGCGCGCTTCTGGACATCGGGGCAATGGATGACCGAGCGCACCGGCGGCAGCGACGTGGGCAACTCGGAAACCGTGGCCCAGCGGGACCCGGACGCGCCCGGCGGCTGGCGCTTGTACGGCGACAAGTGGTTCACGAGCGCCACGACAAGCCAGATGACGATGACCCTAGCACGCGTCGAGGAACCGGACGGGTCGACGACGCCGGGCAGCCGCGGCCTGAGCCTGTTCTACGTCGAGCTGCGCGACGGCGAAGGCGCCGATGCGCCACTGCGGAAAATCCGCATCAACCGCCTCAAGGACAAGCTGGGCACCAAGGCGCTGCCGACGGCGGAATTGAGCCTGGAGGGCACGCCCGCGACGCTGGTCGGCGAGCCCGGCCGCGGGGTGGCGACCATCTCGCTCCTGTTCAACCTCACACGCATCTACAACAGCGTCGCCGCCGCGAGCCTGCTGGGCCGGGGTGTGGCGCTGGCCCACGATTACGCTGGCCGCCGGGCGGCCTTCGGCCGCCTGCTCGCGGACCACCCGCTGCACGCCGAGACCCTGGCCGACCTGGAATCGGAGCGCGCGGCCGCGATGCTCATGGCGTTTCGGTTGGCGGAACTCCAGGGCAGGGAGGAAGTCGGGTTGGCCTCGCCAGGGGAGTCGGCGGCCCTGCGCTTGTTGACACCCGTGGTGAAGCTCTACACGGCCAAGCAGGCGGTCGCCGGCACCAGCGAAGTGCTGGAATGCTTCGGCGGCGCGGGGTACGTTGAGGACACCGGCCTGCCGGTGCTGCTGCGCAACGCCCAGGTTCTGTCGATCTGGGAGGGAACGACCAATATCCTGTCGCTCGACGCCCTGCGTGCCATCGCGACCCACGACGCGTGGAGGCCACTGCTGGACGACCTGCGCGCCCGGCTGAGCGAGGTTGAATCGCCGGAACTGGTATCGTCGGCGGCCGCCGTCCACGACGGCATCGCCAAGCTTGACGCCTGGCTCTCCGATCGTCTCGCTCTGGGCGCCGAGGGACGCGACGCGTTGGAACGCGGCGCCAGGCGCTTCGCCTTCGGTGTCGCCCGCTGTGTTGCCGGGTCGCTGTTGCTCGATCAGGCACAATGGGCGACCCAAACCGATGGCGGGGGCGCGGACGCGGGCGCGAGCGCGCACGCGTGGGCGGCCTTGGCCAAGCGGTGGTGCCGTCAGGATCTGGCACCCGTAACCGCAGTGGCTCGCCCACTGGTCAAGGGCGCCTAGGCCTGGCGGCCCTTGCGGCGGCGGCGCGCCAGGATGGCGGTCGCGTTGTCGGGCGAGCCGCGCCGGTACACTTCGCCAAACAAGGTTTCGAGGGCCTCATCCATGTCCGTCGCGCACAGTGCGTCCTGGACGCTGTGGGGGTCCACGACCCCGTCGACGCCATCCGTGCACAACAACAGAGTTGCGCCGGGGCCCAGCACGAGCGGGCTGACGTGGCCGCGAACGTCGTGGTTACCGAGGCAGTCGGTGACCACGTGGCGCCCGGCGCTGTCGATGGGGTTGACGAGGCCGGGCGTGCCGTTGACGCCGACCTGGTACGCGGCGCTGTCCCCGACGCTGATCACCTGAACCTCCGCGTCCTCCTCCATTTCGACGGCGTCGGGCAGCAGGGCGATGACCGCCGTGGTCGCACCGCCGGTTTCGCTGACGCGCTTGGACAACCAGGGAAGCAGTTCCTGCGGCGAGGCAGCCGTTGCCATGGCCTCGCGCAGGCCGTTGGCGGCGGCCCAGGCGGATTCGCGGCCGCGCGGCAGACCGCCCAATCCGTCGAAGACGGCGACCACGGTGAGGCGCCGGCCGAGCCATTCGACGTCGTCCAAAATCGTCCAGGCATCCTCCTGGCGGCCACGCTGGTGTCCCTTGTCGCTGCGGGCCAAAATGGACCACGTTGGTGTATCCATGGATCGCCGGACGGCGGCGTCTGCGTGGGCTTCCGTGGGGGGCATGGTTGCTTTGGAGGCATTAGAACGACGCCCGTGTATATCCCTGCTGCTGGGGGGTTTGCCTCCCTCGGCAGCAAGGTTGCTGCGTGCGAAAGCAATGGGTTGCAGGTTCGGTCCGGCCATCTTCCCAAGCTCGTCTGTTGACAATAAAAAGCGATTTCGGTTGCGCAACCGATCGGCCGCAACCGGGCGGTATTGTGTGCACTCAGTACGCGTCAAGGGTGGTCTGCCGGCGCAGCCGATCCAGCAGACTCGCATGCGCCTGCCACGGTTTGAAGTGGGCCCGGCGGTCCATGTGGCGCAACGCGGAGGGCAGGTCCTCGAAGACGAGGCCAGGGCGGTCGAGGGCGAGCTTGCACGTCTCCCGCACGACCCAGACGCCCAGCGGCGTCGTGTACTCGTCCGTGATTTCCCGCAGCACGACGGCCGTCGCCTGCCGGCCGATGCCGACCAGGTGTTCCAGGACGCTGAGCCGCGTCGCGTAATAGCCGCCAGTGGTGTTCTCGGCGTAGGCGGTGCGGCCTCGGTGGTCTTCCCAGTCCTCGGCGGGCACGACACCGGCCCAACTCGCTCCCGACCCCCCGGCGCCGGCCCAGAAGCTGCCCTTGAGCCACACCTCGATGTTGTCGAAACCCCACGAGCGCGGCAGCAGCAGGACGTGGAAGCGGTTGCCAAACCGTTGGCCGGCGTGGATGGTAGGCTTGTCGATCGTGGGCAGGTCGCGCACCCGGTCGATGAGTTGCTTGCCGACGGCGTCGTCGGTGGCGGTGATGGCCCAGCGCGTCGGGACCAGGCGGCGCTGGGCCTTCTGGCCGAGCAAGCCGGCCGACAGGATGCGCTCCAGTTGGTAGCGGTCCGTGCCGTCCCGGTAGAGGTCCCAGAGCCCGGCTCCGGCACGCAGATCGGTGTCGGATGTGACGGCCTCCACGCGGCGCTCGACGCGCGGGTTTTCCGCAAGCACCGCCCGCTCCAGGCCCACCGTCGGGCCGTGCGGGGCGGAAAACTCGCCGACCTGGGGGGCGCCGAAGGACGGGATGCGCGTGAGGCGGACCTCGGTGTCCACGGGCCTGGCGGCGAGGGCGAGCTCCTGGCTCAACCGCGTGATCCTGTCGGGGGCCTGGGCGGCGCCGCGGACGCTGACCTTGTGCGTTGTGCGAACCAGGCTGCTGCGCATTCCGACCACGTCAGGGATGGACATGGCCAGCCAACTGCGGGGGTCGTCGAGCAGGTGCGCGGCCCCGTCCTCGCGGTGTTCGGGGGGCAGCATGGGGCCGACGCTGACGGCCGGATACCCGTGGCGCCCGACGAAGAGGCTCGGTGGGCTGCTGCCGAAGAGGTCGCGGCCCTTCACCTGGATCTTGGGCATGTGGTGCTGGATGCGCGCCAGCAACGGACACGGGCTGATGCCGCACAACGCCCGCGCCGCCTTGCACGAAACGCACAGCCGCGGGTCGATGGAATCGAGCACGTCCGCGACCACGAGCCGCCCACACCGCGCCTCCTGAAGACGTTGCGCGTCCGCCAGGGTTGGGCCCGACGAGGCCCCCACAAACTACAAGTATGGTCACAGCCGCCCTTCATGTGTGGGCGTTCGAGAACCCCGACTCCGTCTGTTGCTGCTGGCCAGCGTCCTGGCCACAGGCATGCTGGCGGGGTGTTTCGACGATGCCACCCTGGCCGTCCGACTCGACGGCGTGCCCCTCGCCACCGCAGTCGCCGGCGGCTCGTACCTGTTCCATCACGACGGCGGCAAGCTGACTGTGGCCGTTGCCGACAACGGCAGCCAGCCGGCCCGCGCGCACGTTGACCTGTTTGGCCCCACAGCCCGCCTCGCCGGGTGGCCTCTTGGACCGGCGGGCGAACGGCCTGCCAGTGCCGCGATCAGCCTGCCCGCCGGCGACTACGTGCTGCACGTCCGATCCGTCGAGAACGGCACCCTGGCACTGCACGGTGGAGGCGGCACCGTTCCCGCCGTGCGCGCGCTGGCCAGCCACGTGGAGCGCATCATCCTCCACCAGACCCCCCACGAGGGGCTCGGCGTACCGCAGGAACTCCGTCTGACCCCACAGTCGCTCAACATCGACGTCACGTTCGAGCTCGAACGGCCGCCCACCAGCATGACGATCTACGCCACCGACGCCGCGGAACAACTCCACGTCTCCGTCGCCGGCGACCTGGGAATCCTGCTGGACCTAGCTAACGGCTACGTGGCGCCCCCGCCGGCGCTCTTCTTCGACGAGCGGCGCATGACCGACCTCGGCGGCCGCTTCTGGCCCGAAAACGTCGTCGGCACGAGCTACACGGCAACCCTGCACGCCAACCACGTGGACGGCGCCGTGGTGCTGGAATCCAGGAGCTTCAGCCTGGCGGCGCCGGCAGCGGCCCCGTCCGCGGCCCGGGTGCCCGAAATGGCGTTCCTGTACGGGGAGCTGGAGCACCTCACGCCGACGGCCATCCAGGTGTCGGGTAGCCCCAACACGATCATCCTCTCCCAGTTCCCGGTCGACCTGCCCGAGGACTGGGCCTACGACGCGGACATGCACGGCGAGCAGGCGCTACCCGCCGAATCGGTCGTCACCCTCTACGCGCCCGACGACCGGCGAATCGGCACCTACGCCATCGGCTCGGAGCCGGTTGCCGTTACCCTCAACGAGCCGGGCAGCTACGTCCTCGTGCTGCTTTCGGGCCAGACCTTCGTGGGCCTCAGCAGCGTGCCATCCGACTTCCAGATGCACGCCCTGCGCAACGGCACCGTGACGGCGCCCGCCACGCCGGCTGGCTCCAACGGCGACTTCGGTGTCCGGCGCGACCAAGTGGACCTGCAGGGTGGGATCGCCTACCACGTCAGCCCCCGCATCGTCGCCGCCTCCGGGCCTCCCGTCTTCATCTACGGGAGCTGCTGGGATGCCGCGGTGCGCGTCGTGCAGGACAACCAGACGGTCGGTTTCGCCGAACTGCGGACCTCCCAGTTGCGGGACGAGGGCATGGAGGGCGCCTCAACCCGCCTCGCCACCGCGCCCATCGAGGTCGTCTCGGAAGGCTTCGGCCAGGGATCCCCGTGCACCGTCGCGCTGGATTTCCAGGTCTACCACCGCAGTTGAGCGGCGACGTGGCCCTTTGAGTCCCTGACTTGGCGCGGCAGCGGCGCCGCCGCAGCGCCCCAAAGCGCTTTTCAGGCCTTCCGGGTCGGCGCTTCCCATGGACCTAGTCTGTCCCCTGGACTTCCGGTACGGCCGCGACGAAATGAAGCGGATCTGGACGGAGGAGGCGCGCCTGCGCTACCTGCTCCAGGTGGAGGCTGCGTTGGCCTGGGCGCACGCTGAGACGGGAACCATCCCCGAGGACGCCGCCCGGCAGCTGCAGGCTGTCGCCGACGGCGACGCGGTGACCCCGGCTCGCGTCAAGGAGATCGAGGCGGAGATTCGCCACGACCTCATGGCGGTCGTGAAGGCCATGGCTGAGCAGGCCGGCGACGCGGGCAAGTACGTCCACCAGGGTGCCACGTCCTACGACACCATCGACACCGCCAACGCGCTGCAATTCCGCGACGCGCTGGAACTCCTGCGCGGCGGCCTGCGCCGCATGCGCGATGCCCTGCTGAAGCTCGCCGACGAGCACCGGCACACGACCATGCTGGGCCGCACCCATGGCCAGAGCGCCGTGCCCATCACGTTCGGCCTCAAGATGGCGGTCTTCGCATCGGAGACCGGCCGCCATTTGGAGCGCCTCAACGAGGTCGAACGGCGCATCGCCGTCGGCATGATGAGCGGCGCCACCGGCTCGATGGCCGCCTTCCGCGGCAAGGGCCTGGAAGTCCAGAAATCCGCGTGCGACCGCCTGGGCCTGGGCCAGACCACCGCGAGCACGCAGATCGTCCAACGCGACCGCTACATCGAACTCTTGAGCCACTTGGCCAACGTCGCCACCAGCCTGGAGAAGTTCGCCACGGAAGTACGCACCCTGCAACGCACCGAGATCGGTGAAGTGGCCGAGGGATTCGATGTCAAGAAGCAAGTGGGATCGAGCAC
>JBFJYU010000197.1:0-6397 GCA_041622435.1 Thermoplasmatota archaeon
CTGCGCCCGGGCGACGGACCGCTCTACGCAACTTATGCTGTGGACGCTACAACGGGAGAGAAAAACCTCCTGGCCAGTTTGCTGGCTCTCCTGATAGCCATACCTTTGGCGAGTATTATTTTGCATTGGACAGGGAACTTTGAACTATGGATCGACAACCAATGGTCCCCAGGCTACGCGGTCTCAGTCGTGGGCGGCACGGCATCCCTTGGAGTTTTGGGGCTGGTTAGTCCGCGATGGAATAATAGAATGTATTTCCTCATTCCGTTAGCGCTCAACCTCCTGCTTGCCATGTTCAGCTTTTGGGATGCGGAACTCACGCATTAGGGCCATCAGCTCCGGACGCACATCTTTTTATGCTACGAGACACACTTCAACTTCGTGACTCGCGCATTCACCGATGCTCAGAGCCACCGGCGTGCACAGGTTTTGGGTAAAGCCCTGCGTGTTCCGGCCACTTACACGACAAGGGCCGAGGTTCGGGCATTCCGACAGGCTGAGCAGAGGGAAGATTAATAAGGGCGGTCGGGCCAGGCAGCCTCCAGTTCGTTGTGGGTTTGCCTCGACTCATGTCACCCGCTGTGGCCATGTCCACTGGCACATGGGGCAAGCCGACTGGGCGCCGCGGGCGCCCGCGGATCGAGGATCCTGCCTGGGCTGTGGGGGCACATCCTTCCACGACCGCCGCAGCTTGCTCAACAGCCGGCTCATGACCGTCATCGGCCTGGATTGGCTGGACGAAGGCGCCACCGTGCGGTGCTGTCGGGACTGCTCGGCGCTCAACTGGTACCAGGCCCCGTGATCCGCGTCGTAGGTCGTCGCGTGCACCCGGAAGCTTGGCGCTAAGACCCGGACGCTTTTTCGCCGCCCGTGCAACGAACCGTCTCCGCCGTCCTCGACGCCATCCAGCTCATGGAAGGGGAAGGAATGGTCGTCCGCCGGTCGATCCCCAACGCCCGCGCGCGGATGATCGATCCGTTCCTGCTCTTGGATCACATGGGCCCCAAGGACTTCGGGCCCGGCGAGGGCAAGGGTGCTCCCGACCACCCCCACCGGGGCTTCGAGACGGTGACCTACATCCTCGAAGGCCGCTTCGAGCACAAGGATTCACGGGGCAACCGGGGGGACCTGGGTCCGGGTGACGTGCAGTGGATGACCGCAGGCGCGGGCGTGGTCCACTCCGAGATGCCTCACCCGGAGCTCCAGAAGACCGGCGGCCGCATCCATGGGCTCCAGCTCTGGGTCAACCTCCCGAAGGCGGACAAGATGACGGCGCCCAGATACCAGGACACCCGGGCAGCCGATATCCCGGAGGTCACGTTGCGGGATGGCGCGGGCCACGTGCGCGTCATCGCCGGCCGCTTCCAGGACACCGAGGCGGTCATTGACACTCGCACGCCGATCACCTACCTGCACGCCGCCCTCCAGCCCGGGGGAGCCGTCGAATTGCCGGTGCCCTGTGGCCACAACGGCTTCCTCTACGCGATTGCGGGCAACGGCCAGGCCGCCGGCCAGCCCATCCGGGAAGCGCAGATCGCGATCTTGGCCCCCGAAGGCGAGTCGGTCGCCGTGCAGGCGGCGCCGGAGCAGTACCTCAGCGTTCTGCTCGTCACGGGCCAACCCATCGGCGAACCCGTCTTCCAGTGGGGGCCGTTCGTCATGACCACGCGAGACGAAATCGTGCAGGCGGTGGAGGACTACCAGGCGGGGCGGATGGGGAGCATTGCGCCGGCCTCAGGGTGAACGCGGTGCGCCGCCGAAGTTAATATGAAATGGTGCATAGCAAAGACCGGTTCGATTATGAAGCTCGCCGTCGCCCTCCTCGTACTGCTCGCCAGCACTGCTTCGGCGGGCTCCTCCTACAGCGGCTTCATCGCCACGTCCACGCCGCTCACGTTCCTGCCCACCGGCGGCGTCACCGAGGCCTTGGCGCCCTGCGATCCGTCGTCGGCCGCCAACGGGCTCGACGGCCAGTGGTTCGAGCTCCCGGCGGCCGCCGGCGCGCCGTGGGTGCTCACGATGGACGCCACCCTTGACGCCGATGTCAACTTCTTCGGGGCGGCGTGCAACTACCTGTCGACGACCAATTTCGGCCTCCTTGGCGAGACCGAAACCGGCACCGTCCCCTCCGGCACGGCCTACCTCCTCGTCACGGGCTTCGCCGGCGCCGGGGCGTTCACGTTCACGCTCGGCTAGTGCGAGGATGACGGCTCGGCGCGGGGGCCCTCCCGGCGCGCCAAGGCTCTTGTGCCGCAGCTCTTTTGCAAATTCATGCGTCGTTTGCCATTTGTTTTACTGGCGGTCCTGTTGGCCGGGTGCGCCGAGGAAACGATTCCAGAGCCCCTCGCCCCGCCGCCGGCCCCGCCAGCACAGGCCACTACCGCGATGGCCGAATGCCCGGCCCTTCGCGGCGTGGATTGCTTCGAGCCCACCGTTGCGATGCTTCCCGACGGCCGTTTGGTGGCCGCGCCAGGAGGCGGCGCGCTGCTTGCCATCAGCAACGGCACAAACTGGACGACCGTGCCGGCGCCGGCACTGCCCGACGGCGCCCTCATCGAGGCGTGGCCCGCCGGCGTGCACCGCGGCGACAACACCCTCCAGGTTGACCCTGAGGGCCGCCTGTGGTACTCGGCCCTCGTGTACCCTGAGGACAACTTCGGTCAGAACGTCGCCGGTTTCCAGGTGGCGGGCAGCGACGACGGCGGCCAATCGTGGGCGATCAACCACCACTTCTCGCTGTTCCAGGCGACGCCGACGGTGATCACGGGCGGCGACCGGCAATGGCTGGCGTTCGGCCCT
Source organism: Thermoplasmatota archaeon (assembly GCA_041622435.1). Classification (GTDB taxonomy): domain Archaea; phylum Thermoplasmatota; class E2; order JACPAO01; family JAHFTW01; genus JBFJVP01. The sequence goes on from JBFJYU010000197.1 coordinate 2,800, forward strand.
GCCGGTGAGGTGTACGCGTCCTACTGGGACTTCCACAAGGGCCAGACGTACCTGGCCACAAGCGTGGACGGCGGCGCGACGTTCGGCGCCTTCGAAGCCGTGCCCGCCACCATCCCCGGCCGGCCCGTGGTGGATGCCAGTGGCGCCCTCAATTTTTTCAGCCATTCCTTCCGGCCAGCCGGCTACGACGTCTACCGGACGTTTCACGACGGTTCCGGCTGGGTGACAGAGACCGTGTTTGAAACCACGGAAGGCTCCAACGGGCGCTTGCAGGCTTTCGGCGCCTACGACGGGGAGCGGTTGCACGTCGCCTGGGTGGAGGCGGACGGCGACGTTCTCGTGTCAAGCCAGACCGACGGCGGCTGGAGCGAGCCCGTGGACTGGAACACGGGGGACGCATCCAGCACTTCGGTGTTCCCCCTCGCCTTCGACGGCCGGCTCTTCGTCCTGAGCTACGAAACCACGACCGGGCTCGACGTCACACTCGCCGCTGGCAACCTGACCAACCTCGCCGCCGGACCCACCGAGCGCTGGGTGCTGGCGAGTCTGCCAGAAACCAGCCCCTCCACGGACTTCGCGTGGATGCACGCCGACGACACCCTGGGGCGGCTGGCCGTCACATGGACGCACCACGAATGGGGCGTTCGGGTCCTCGTGCCAGACGTTTAGAGCCCGACGCCCCGGCGTGTCAGGCCTCAGCGCGCCTAGCTGCGGCCGCGACCCCGTCCACCACTGTTGCGCCCGCCCTTGGGCCCAAACGGGGTCTTTGCTTTGCCCGCCGACCGGTCGCCGCGCTTGGGCTCGCCCCGTTCGCGCCGAGCCTCCCGCTCGCGGGCACGATCCTTGGCCGATCGTACAGGCACGCCCCAATCATCGGTCGCCGGTCGCCTTGAACCCATCGCCCGCCGGCATCGCGGCGCCGAGGCGCCGCACGGCTGATGTAAGGGAGGCCACTCGGCCGCCCCATGGGCCACGCCCCGAGCCAGTGCCGACAAATCCTGCGCCAACTCAAGGAAGCCCGGCGCGACCCCGCGGACCTGATGGCTGAGGCGCGCGAAATCGACGACCCCGGCTACGCAGCCATGGCAGTCATGGCCGTGAGCGGCGATCGCCGGCTGCCGTGGAACGAGGCCCGACAAGGCCTGGAATTGGCGGTCCGCTTGGCACGGGAAATCGACCATCTGGGCCGGCGCGGGGAAATCTGGGCCGACCTGTTGGCGCGTGGAGCCGATTGGCGCCCGGGCGCCCGCAACCCGCAGGCACCCAAGCTGCGCCATCACGTCCTGGATGCGGCCGTGGCCGACATCCTCACCATGCCTGACGGTCAGTGGACGCTCGACGCCATTCGATTGATCGCGGCCTTGGCAGGCCCCAGCGGCCGGACTCACTTGCTCCAGCGGGCCCTCAGCAATCGCGGTTTCGAGGCGGAGGGCGCGAAGGCTGTTCTGCGCGCGGCGGACGCCGCCGAGCGGCAGCAGCTTCGCCCCATGATCGACGGCCTTCAGCCCCAACTCAAGGCCAATCTGCTGGGGTTCTTGGCCACGCGCGGAGAGGCCTCAACCCGGGGACCGGTGAAGGCCGCATGGGCCATCGAGGACCCGCCGAAGCGCCGCGAGGCGCTGCGGGTACTGGCGTATCAGGCGCCCGACATTCGGTCGCTGGGGGAACTGGTGGCCAGCACAGCCGGACGCGAACCCGCCGATGCGTTCCACGTCCAGTGCGCCGCTGCCGCCGCGGCCGACAAGATGGGCGATCGGGATTCCTGTCGCAATTGGCTTGATGTTGCTGCGGGAACCGTCGCGCACATCGCGGATGATAAAGGCCGCGCCAAGGCTGAGCGGAAATTGGCCCAGGCGCGCGAACGGGCCGGCCTGGAGAGCGCCAAGACCGAACCGGCCACGGCGCCACCAGCGGAGCCGGAGCCCCAGCCCGCCCCGGCAGCCTCGCCCCACAGCGCGCCAGCGTCAGCCGCCGTACCAAGCCATGCGCCATCCAGGCGCCACGTCCTGGCGTTGGTGGACACCTACGAAGGCGGACTCAAGCCAGTGCACCTGCGAGCGGTCGCCCGCGCCGCGCCTCTGTGCGCGGCCTTCAATCTGGATCTGGCGCTCATCGGCTTCCCGACCGAGGACCTGGAAAGCCTGGCCATGGCCGCCGCGCGGGAAACCGCCATCGGCGCCGGCGGCCGCCATGTGCAAGAACTCCTGCAGCAAGGGCGCCTGCACCTGGTAGCCTCATCGGGTCGCGTACCCGACTGGGGCCCCCTGGGGACCCCCGTCGCCAGCACGCCGCAACCCCAGGCAGACAAGCGACTCGATCTCGCCGACGTGCCCGGTCGCATCTGCCTGCTGATGGGTCTCGGTCGCCAAGGCCTTCCCGCGTCGTTTCTTGATGTCGCCCACCACTACGAGATCACGGGCGCCGATGTGAGCCTGGAAACCGCCACGGCCATGGGAATCCTTGCGGATCGTCTCGGCGCCCAAGCCAGCCCATAGGCAGCCGTGAGCGGGGTTCGGCAAGGCCTTCACCCACGCCCTGATTCGTGGGCCATGCGCTTCGCCGTCCTGTACGGATCCACGCGAACCGATCGCCAAGGCATCAAGGCCGCCCGGTTCATGGTGAACCAGTTGCAAGAGCGCGGCCATCAGGCAGACCTGCTCGACGCCATGGACCTGGAGCTGCCCTTGCTGGACAAGATGTTCAAAGAGTACCCGGAGGGCACCGCGCCGGCGGGAATGCAGCGGGCCCACGAGGTCTTGGACGAGGCCGACGGCTACGTGCTCGTGGGCGGCGAATGGAACCATAGCATCCCGCCCGGGCTCAAGAACCTCCTCGACCACTTCCAGTCTGAGTTCTTCTACAAGCCTGCTGGCATCTGCACGTACAGCGCCGGTCCCTTCGGCGGCGTGCGTGCGGCGCCCCATTACCGCACGATCCTCGGCGAACTGGGCATGGTGACCACCAGCATCATGTTCGCCGTCAGCAAGGTCCAGGCAGCCTTCGACGACGACGGGCGTGACGATGGAACCTACGCCCGCCGCGTGGAGCGCTTCATGAATGAATTGCAGTGGTATGCAAAGGGACTCAAGCTCCACCGCAACACGTGCCCCGACCCTATGGTGCCGTGCGGCGACCGGCTCACCGAGGCCGCCGAAGCCATCGAAGAACGAACAGCCTAGCCGACCTCGGGCAGGTCGATTGACTCGATGCGCACAGCGTAGTCGTCACCCCAGTTGTGCACGCCGATGCCGGGCTCCGTCAGAGGCGGCAGTCCTTGCATCATGTACAGGATTGCCTCGCCTTCCATGGTCTTGGACTCGTTCCAACTGACCTGGATGGCCCTCGGCGCCGTCTGGTTCGCCAGCCCTCCTGCATGGAACACCCGCGCATGGCCCGCGGATTGGACGCCCTCGGCGCCCTGCACGATGGTGTCAAAGCCCACGGCGAACTGCTCGTCGCCCCCTTCGCTGTAGCCGTAGCGCGCCACCGGCGTGGCAGAGGTCGTCATGGAAACCGGGCCCAGTTCCATCAGCGTGGCGCCCCACGAGTCGTACGCCGCCTTTGCCGTCTCGTTGGTCACCCAGCCGCCCAGCAGCCA
>JBFJYU010000198.1:0-6373 GCA_041622435.1 Thermoplasmatota archaeon
CCTCGGCGACAGCGAACAACTTGCCCAGCGCCTGCTCCAGCATGCCCTCCGCGGCCATCTTCTGCTGCGGGCTGCCGGCCTTCATGAGCGCGGCGCGGGCCTGGGTGACGGAATCGAGGGTCTCGCGCTCGTGCTTGACGTAGCCCTTGACGGTCTCCACGAGGTTGGGAATCAGTTCGCCGCGCCGCTGCAACTGCACGTCGATTTGCGCCCACGCGTTGTCGATTCGGTTCTCGGCGCGCACGAAGCCGTTGTACAGGGCGATCGCCCAAATGACGATCAGGACGAGGACGACGCCGATGATGACGGGCACCCACGGAAAGGCCATGGGTGCCGGGACTGGGCCTCCAGCTAAAAAGGGGCGCTGAAGGCGTTTGGCGCAGACGAGGAAAAAAGCAGCTCAACGCCGCTTGCCAAAGGACGGGCCTGGCGCCGTCGCCGGCGGTGATCCAGGGGCCGTCCTGTTGGGCCTCGACCGGCCGACCTCGGCGGCGTTACTCCGGCTCGGGGTGGGGCACGATGAGCACCGGCCGGGCTGAGCGGCGGCTCACGCCTTCCGCAGTTGAACCCAGCACGAGTCGCCTGAAACCGGTGCGGCCGTGGGTTCCCAGGATGATCAGCGCGGCGTTGTGCTTGTCCGCCTCTTCCAGGATAATAGTCGTCGGGTCGCCCTCGCGCAGCACGGGCTCCACGTCCAAGCCCTCGCTGCGCGCCTCGTTGGCCAGCGCCGTCAGCTCCAGTGCCTCCTCCTCTTCTTCGACCGTTTCCACATCGTCGCGCAACCCGGCCACCACGTACTCGGGCCCGGCCGCCAGGAATCGGCCCGGCACCGCGTGCACCAGCACAAGCCGGCCCTTGAGGTCCTTGGCGAGGCGAACCGCCGATTCGAAGGCCTCCCGGCCGTACTTGGAAAAGTCGATGGCAACGACCAGCGCGGACGCTTGGCTCATTTGTGCGCCTCGGCGGGCGGCACCGCGAGGACCGGCCGGTTCGAGCCGCGAAGAACCGCCTCTGCGACCGAGCCCATGAGCAGCCGCTTCAGGCCGGTGCGGCCGTGGGTGCCCACCACGATCATGAAAGCGCCGTACTCTTCGGCGGCCTCTAGGATCAACTCGGCGGCCTCCGCCTCGCGGGCCACCGTTTCGACATCCAAGCCCTCGGCGCGCGCCTTGGCGGCCCACTGCGTCGTTAGCTGCAGCGCCTCGTCCAGATCGACTTCGCCCTCAACGCGCGCCAGGGCGTCTTGGCGTGCCATCGGTGCCGTGGCCCGCGTCAGGATGTGCGGCTGGAACGCGTGGACCAGCACCATGGCTGCGTCCATGTCGGCCGCCAAGCGCATGCCGGCCTCGAACGCTCGCGTTCCGCCCTCGGAGAAGTCGGTCGCTACGACGATCGTGGGTTTCGCCTTTTTTTCGTCTGCCATACTCGCCATCTCGTTATCGTGGCGTCCGCATCATACCCTTTCCCCTAGGTGTCGCGGTTGCCCTGCCTGGTTCGGGTCGCGGCCCTTGGGCGGGCCTGCGGCCGCCAGCCAACGGGGGTGGCGCAATGAGCACCGGCCGGTTGGAGTGGCGGATGACGCTGGCGGCCGTCGAGCCCGGCAACCACTGGCGCAGACCGCGCCGGCCGCCGCCGCCGACCACGATCACCAGCGATTCGTGCCGCTCGGCGGCCGCCAGGATGAACTTGGCCGGATCGCCCTCGCCGATATCGGTGGTGACCTCCAACCCGCGCTTGCGGGCCTCGTTGGCCCACGTGTCGGCCAGTTCGTGCGCGTCACCCAGTTCGACCATCGCCTCCAGGTCCTTCAACGTCGGCAGCGATACGTGGATGACGTCGGCCTGGCTCATGTAGCGGGGTCGAAACGCGTGCGCTAGGACAATGTCGGCTCCAAGGTCCCGCGCCAGGGCCACGCCGGCCTCAAAGGCCGAGGCGCCACCGGCGCGCAGGTCGTGTGCGATGAGAATGGAGGGGTTGGACATGTCGTCTCCGGTGCCGTCAGCGCGGCACCTGTTGGATGGGTCCTGCGGGGCTTAGGCTCTGTCAGGAAGGCTAACGGCCCGCCGCGGGCGGCGCCCCGGCCAGGCGGCCGGCCGTCCGTGCGTACGCGGGCCCGCGTGGGGCGCAGGGTCCAAGGGATCGGATGCCCAGAGGCCCAGGGGAACCTGTGCTAGTCGGTCTCGAAGTCCGCCTCGGGCGGCGCGCCGGCCGCCTGGTGGTTGGCGCCGTCGCGCAGGGAGAGCTTGTGGCGCACCAGGGGCACCAGCCCTCCGGCGCTGAGGATCTCGACCGCCTTGGCCGAAAGGGGAATGCCCTTGACCTCGGCGCCGGAAGCCTCGTTGCGCACGGTGCCAGCCGTCAGGTCGACACTGATGGGCTCGCCCTCGCTGGCGAATTCGCCGGGCAGGTCGGGTACCTCCAGCACCGGCAGGCCGACGTTGACGGCGTTCCTGTAGAAGATGCGGGCGAAGCTGCGGGCCACGACGACCGGGATGCCGGCGCCCAGCATGGCCAGCGGCGCGTGCTCGCGGCTGCTGCCGCAGCCGAAGTTGTCGCCGGCAACGAGGATGTCGCCAGCGCGCACGTGGCTCGGGAAGTCCTCCCGCCAGCCTTCGAGCAGGTGCTTGGCGAGGCCCTCCTTGTCGATGATGGTGAGGTACTTGCCCGGCGTGATCATGTCAGTGTCAACGCTGTCGGGCAGCACCCAGGCGCGGCCCGAGAACCGGGTTTCCATCGCGGCCAGGGTCATGACGCCCTCCCTTGGCCGAGGAACTCGCGCGGATCAACCAGCTTGCCCTCAAGGGCCGCCACGGCCGCCGTTGCGGGGCTCACCAGGTAGGATTTGGAATTGGGGTGCCCCATGCGACCCTTGTAGTTGCGGTTGGATGTCGACACGCACACTTCGCCATCGGCGAGCACGCCGCCCATGCCGCCGAAGCAGGCGCCGCAACTGGCGGGGTTGAAGATGCCGCCGGCCTCCACGATGTCCTTGAGGACGCCGGTGTCGAGGCAGCGGTTGTAGATGGAGGTCGAGGCCGGGAAAACGACCAGCCGCGTGCCGTCCTTGACGTGGTTGCCCTTGAGCACGGCGGCCACTTCGGCCAGGTCCTCGTAGCGGGCGTTGGTGCAACTGCCGATGAACACCTGGTCCACGTGGCCCACCTTCGGCGCCGCCTCCCGGACAGGCACCACGTTTTCGGGCGACTGGGGCAGGGCCACCAGGGGCTCCAAGGCGGCGCAATCGACGGTGACGGTGCGCGCATAGCGGGCCCCCGGGTCGGCTGCCAAGTCAGCGTGGTTGCGAATATCGCCCCGCCGGCCGTTGGCCATCGGCGTGGCGTCGAGGTAGCGCAGCGTCTCCTCGTCGGGGGCCATCATGCCGGTCTTGGCGCCCATCTCCGTGGTCATGTTGGTGAGCGTCAAGCGCTGGTACATCGGCATGGCGTCGAGGGCCGGGCCGCCGAATTCGACCGCCTGGTAGCGGGCGCCGTCGTCGCCGATGCGGCCGATGATCGACAGCACGACGTCCTTGGACGCCACGGGCGCCTCGAGCTGGCCCTCCATTTCGATACGGATGGTGGGTGGCACGCGCAGCCAGATCTCGCCGGTGGCAAACACGGCGGCCATTTCCGTCGGGCCGATGCCGCAGGCGAACGAGCCCAGCGCGCCAGCCATGTTGGTGTGGCTGTCGGTGCCCACCACAAGATCGCCGGGCAGGCAGAAGCCCTCCTCGGCGAGGATCTGGTGGCAGATGCCCTGGCGGCCGATGTCGTACAGGTGCGGCAGCCCGAGGCGCTTGCAGAAGCCACGGATGGACTGGTGCATGCGGGCGCTGGACTCGCTGCTGGCCGGCACCCAATGGTCGATGGGCACCACGATGCGGTTGGGGTCCCAGACGCGGGTGGCGCCCATCTCCTCGAAGGGCTTGACGAGTTGGGCGAGCGCCTCGTGCGCCATGGCGGTGTCGACGGTGCAGTCGACGACCTCGCCAACAGATACGGACTCTTGGCCGCTTTTAAGCGCGAGAACCTTTTCGGGCAGTGTGGCGGCCATCAGGCTTCCAGAGGCGTCGCCTATATGTGGCTTATCAAGGCGGTGGTCGCCCCGCGGACCTTCGAAGGTGAAGCTGCCGATGCTGCATGCATTCGATGTCAGAAAGCCAGTTCTTTTCCGGACGGGGGTCGGTTTGCACGCAGCCATTCGTGGCGGAGGCAAACCATGACGAGTCCAACGAGTCCGGTGATGGTGGCGCTCCTGGCGGGCGCCCTGCTTCTTCCCGCTTCTCCGTCAGGCGCCGAGGAGGTGCAACTCGACTGCCGATCGCTGGGTGAAGGCGGCTCCGGGCCGTCCCCCGGCGTGTTCCGGTTGGCGTGCCCGGTCGTGAGCATTGAATGCGTGGACGACGCTGCCGGCGAGGTCTGCCGGGCAGCGGTCGGAACGGTGACGGTCGTCGGCGGTAGTGCTTGCTGGCGTCCGGCAGGCCCCCCGCCTGCGGCGATCAACCATGTGTGCGAAACGGTCCTGGATGGGATCGGGGATGCGCTGCGGGACACCGGTTGCGGCGACACGGTCCCCGTGGGCGACGCCCGTGTAATGCCCAACGTGTTCGTGCGGCTGCGCGATCACGACGATGGGCCCACGGTGGTCGGGGTCGCCGCGAGCTGCGGCGGGCGCCGGGCCACCTGTGACTTCGATGTCCACGAGGACCTGCGGCCGGACGCCGACTGCGAGGGCTTCTGAAGCGGCGGCGCGGCCGGCCCGACCGGCCCGACCGGCCCGGCCGGTATGACCGGCGCGGCCAACGTGGCTAGCGGTGTTCGAGGCTGGCGCCGATCCCGATCTCGGTGTGGGGCTGGAGAGACAGCACCCGGACGAACTTGCCTTCGTTTTTCGACGCGATGAGGGCCACCGCGTCCTCCACATCCTGGGTGTAGAGGCACTCGGGGCAACCGAGGGCCGGTTGCTTCGCCGGTTCCTTGTCAACGATCGTGTACTTCAGATCGAGCCCGGTGCCACAGTCGCCGCACGTCAGGCTGGTGGTAATGGCCTTGATCATGGGTGGATGTCCGCACGGAGCCTAGATCAGCCTGCCTGCAAGCCCGGCCGGTGGAGGGCGGCCGAGGGGGACGCGGCCCACAAGGCCGGCCTGGCCAACGGTGGCCTTGCCTGCCTGCCTGTGGCGCCGACCCGGCCGCGTAGCCCTTCTATCCATAGCACCTATCGAAGTGGCCCCCCTGTCGGCGCCGTCCCCCGGGACAAGGAGTCAACATGAAGACCGCTGTCATTGCCGTCACCGTCTGCCTGCTGGCGCTGGGGTTCGCCGCGCCCGTCGCCGACGCTGAAGATCCTCCTCCTCCGACCTGCCGCCTCGTCCTGGAGGAGCGCATGGTACGCGCCGGGCCCTTCGGCGTCATCTACCCCGCGCCCAACTTCGACTGCCGTCCGTAGGCGGCGGCTCTCCCCCCTCCCCTCTCCCCCACGGAGCCCCACGCAAACCCTTTTCTAACAGCCCAGGTCGGAAGCAGCGTGGAACTGTACGGCTACGACCTGCCCTTCGAGGAACTCCTGCCCCGCATCAAGCAGGAGTGGCCCGGCCTGGACGCCGTGGGCCTCCAGTTCCCCGACGGCATGCGCGACCACGCAACGGAGATCGCCGACATCGTTGGCGAGCACTTGGGCGCCGTGCCCATCATTAGCGCCGACCCCTGCTACGGCGCGTGCGACCTGTGCGACGACGAGATGGCCAAGCTTGGCGTCAAGGTCCTGATCCACTTTGGCCACTCGGAGATGCCTAGCGTCCCGACGGACCACGGTGTCACCGTCTACTTCGTCCCCGCGCACTCGACGCACTCCATCGTGGACGTGGTCACCCGCGCCGCCGACGAGTGGCTTACCGGCAAGCGCATCGCCATCACCACCACTGCCCAACACGTCCACAAGCTGGACGAGGCGAAGGCCATCCTGGAGTCCAAGGGCTTCGAGGCCGTCACCGGCTTCGGCGACAAGCGCACCGCCCTGGAGGGCCAACTCCTCGGCTGCAACGTCATGGCCGCCACGCGCCTTGTGGACGTTGACGAGTTCCTGTTCCTCGGCAGCGGCGACTTCCACCCGCTCGCCCTCGCGCTTGAGACCAGCAAGCGCATCATCGCGGCCGACCCGTACCACGGCACCATCAACGCCTTGGACGAGCCCAAGCACCGCATCCTCAAGCAGCGCTACGCCGCCATCGGCATCGCCAAGGAAGCCAAGGAATTCGGCATCATCGTCAGCACCAAGGGCGGCCAGATGCGCTTCCAGCTCGCCCGCAAGATCCAGGAGAAGCTGGCCAAGCACGGCCGCAAGGGCCACATCATCCAGAACAAGCAGATCAGCC
>JBFJYU010000199.1:0-6352 GCA_041622435.1 Thermoplasmatota archaeon
CACGATCACCCAGCTCAACGTGGAAGCCCGGCCCGAACGCGGCGACGTGCCCGGCGACTGGTTGCTGCGTGCATCCATTGCCGGTCGCCTCGACGACTACACGGCCCGCGGCCCGCTCCCGGTGCAGCTGGCGACCGGCGTCGCCGACGACATTGGCGGCTTCGACACCGCGCTGGAGGACCGAATCCTGATCGAGACCATCCCCGTCGGGGACGGCCCCGCCAGCGCCGACGGCGCCAAGATCGCGCTGAGCATGGCCATCAAGGCAGGTCGGCCCGACTGGGTGACCTTCGAATTCCCCGACACGTGCACCGGTTGACGGGCAACATATCCGTACGGCTATCAGGACGCCGCCGCTCCAAACCACCGTGCCCGAGACCCTGGTCCCCGACACTTCCGTCCTCGTCGACGGCCGCATCACGGAACTGGTCGCTTCCGGCGAACACGAAGGCGCACGCGTCCTCGTGCCGCTGGCCGCCCTCGCCGAGCTTGAAGCGCAGGCCAATCGCGGGCACGAGACCGGTTTTGCCGGCCTGACGGAACTCCAGGAGCTGCAGCGCCTCGGCCGCGAGGGCTCGATCGTCGTCCAGTTCGTCGGCGAACGGCCGACGGCCGAGGAAATCACGGCATCCGATGCCGGCGCGGTCGATGCGCGGATCCGTGACACGGCCATCGCCCACGACGCCCTCTTCGTGACGTCCGACCGCGTGCAGGCCCATGCGGCCAGCGCGCAGGGTGTCCGGCACCTGTACCTGCGGCCCATCGTCGAGGCCCCCGACCTTGAGGGGCTCCTCATTTGGCGCTTCTTCGATGACGAGACCATGTCGGTCCACGTCAAGGCGGGCTGCCGACCCATGGTCAAGCGGGGAACCCCGGGCCACCTGTCCTACGAGCCGGCTTCGGTCAAAGAGATGCAGCACACGGAAGTGCGGGCCATTGCGCGGGAATGCGTGGAGTTCGCCAAGCGGGACTACAACTCGTTTCTGGAATTGCAGCGCCACGGTTGTACGGTGGTCCAGTTGGGCCCGATGCGCATCACCATCGCGCAGCCACCGTTCTCCGACGCGCTGGAAATCACGGCCGTGCGCCCCGTCATCAAACTCAGCCTATCGGACTACGACCTGCCCACCGAAATCCAGGAACGCATCGAGGGCCACAGCCGGGGCGTCTTCATTGCTGGTCCGCCGGGCAGCGGCAAGTCGACGTTTGCCGCCGCGCTGGCTGAACACCTGCACGATCTTGAGCGCGTCGTGAAAACCATGGAGCAGCCGCGGGACTTGCAGGTCCCAAAGGAGATCACGCAATATGGCGCGCTGGACCACGACATGGCCTGGACCGGGGAGATTCTGTTGCTCGTGCGCCCCGACCACGTCGTCTACGACGAGGTTCGCACCACGGCCGATTTCAAGGTCTTCGCCGACATGCGTCTGGCGGGCGTGGGCCTGTTCGGCGTCACCCACGCCAACCGGCCCATCGACGCGGTCCAGCGGCTCATCGGGCGCGTCGACCTGGGCATGATCCCGCAGATCGTCGACACGGTGGTGTTCATCGACGCCGGTCAGATCACGACCATCCTGGAATTGGACTTCACGGTGCGCACACCGGCCGGGATGATGCAGGACGACCTGGCCCGCCCCGTGGTGATCGTGAAGGATGTACTGACGGGGGAGGAGCTGTACGAGATCTACTCGTTTGGCGAGCAGATCGTCGTCATGCCTCTGGCCGAACTGGGCGAGCGCAAGAGCGGCGGCGCTTCGGCGTTGGCGGAACGGGAGTTGATGCGGGCGCTGCGCCGTTACGTCCGCGGTCCGATGCACGTGGAGGTTCGCGGCCAAACGGCGCGGGTGTTCGTGGACACCGACGAGGTGCCGCAGTTGATCGGCAAGGGCGGCCGGACGGTGCAGGGCCTGGAGCGCCGGCTGGGCATCCGGCTGGACGTTCAGGCGCGCGGGGATCGTCCGGGGCGGCGCGGGCCGCCGGGCCCGCCAGGGCCGCGCGCCGTGGCCGGTGGCAGCCTCCAGCCGCGCTTCAAGGCGACCCCCCAGAACGTGTTTCTCATCCTGCCGGCGGCGGCGGGCGGACAGCCCTTCGACATCGAGGTCGAGGGGGACGTTGTAACACAAGGAACGGCGTCGATGCAGGGCAAGATTCGTTTCAAGACGACGAGCGCCGAGGGCAAGGCGTTGATGCAGGCCCACAAGGCTGGGCTCGACATCCGCTGCTCGCCCGCAGACCTGGATTGAGCCTGTCGGTTGCAGCGCCGTTGCCTGATTTGACGGGGCCTTTGTACGAGTCATGGATCAGCCAAGGCAACATCATGGTTGCAGGCTTATCATTGCCAGAACAGGCCGGGATCGCTCCTTCTCGGCTGCGTCGGCGCGGTCAGGCCTGTGTCAGAATTCGATCCAAATTAGATGAATGAGAAACAGCCACCGCGTGTACCATAAAGGCTAAAAGAATGAGTTGAGGCTGGGCCCCAGGTGCTTTGGGCCATTGGGCGGTTATTCGCCCGTCGTGGCACATGCCCCCCCGCAAAACGGGTCGGTGGCATGCAAACCGGAGCTTCACCCACGAATTCGGGCCTCATGGCCTGGGTCCGCCGGTTGAGTCTATGCACGAGCGGGACGCCCGAAACTGGCCCTGGCGGGTCATTTGGCGGCGCACGCGGCGCGAGCGTCCGTGTGTCGCACGAAATGGGTTCAAGCGCTGGAGATCCAGCGCGGCTTGGAGGTTGGTGGTTGCTTCACGTGGCTCCCACTCAGTGCTACTCGACCACGTCGTGGCATGGCTAAGGTGGATCGGGTGGCGAGGGGGCCGGCTTGGTTGGTTCGGCCCCCTCGTTTAGCCCGCCCGCGCCTCTAGGCGCGCGTGAAGGCGCCGCCCAGGTCCTCGTTCGAGAAGCCAGCGGCGGCTTGCCCGGTCGTCGCGTAGCGGTACACGGCGGCCTTGTAGACGCCGGCCACGACGCTGAACAGGGCCGCCACGAAGGTGACCGACAGCACGGTGAGGACGATGCCGATCATGGCACCGGTGGAGCCCAGCGCACTGGCGAGCAGGTTCGTGAGTACGATGCCGACCAGGACAACCACCACGCCGACGATCATGCCGACGAAGCCCACGCCGGCGTGGCCGACCACGGTTTCGCCCCAGGTCTTCTTGAACAGGCTGCCCGACTGCTTGACGGAATCGCCGATGCGGCGGTCCTCAAACAGCAGGACGGGGACCATGAAGAAGGTCGCCAGGTTCCAGGCGAGGCCGGCAAACGAGGCCATCATCTGGCCCAGGAAGCCGCTGCGCTCCCGGATGGCCTGTAGGATGACGTTGACTGTGGCGACGACGATCGACCACAGGAACAGCTTGCCTTTCTTGGCCCAGGCGGCCTTCAAGGCGGAGCCGAGCGTGGGGTCGCCGCCGGCGAGGCGCTCGCTGGCACCGGCCACGACGGCCGCGTTGAAGAACAGGGCGACGAAGGCGAGCAGGATGTAGAGCAGGGCCACGAGGCCGAGGGCACCGGCGTTCACTTCGCCCTCACCGGTGAAGATGGCGGGGAAGATCGCGAAGGCTACGCCCGCGACGCTGGCGAGCGCGGCGAGGCTGCCAAAGAACGACAGGACCGGCATCCACAGCAGTTCTTTGTCCTGCTTGACGACGCCGAGGCTGGTTTTGAAGAGGCTCCACGAGTGGGCCAGGCGGTTCATGCGCTCGCAGTGGCGACGTGAGAAGATGAGGTTTGCCCCGGTGCAAACGCCAGGCTTAGCCGAGATCGAAGGCAGCAATGATGGTGTCGTGGTCCGAGAACCGGTACATGCCGGCCGCCGTTTTCAGCGACTCGGGCCAGTCGGCGTTCGTGTGGCGGGGGCTAAACTCGCGGGGAGCCGCGTCGAGGTCCGACGACACGAGGATGTGGTCCAAGGCGCTGCTTTCGCCGCGGAAGATGTGGCTGTACTGTTGCATCTGGCCCTGCTCGTCGGAGGGCGCTCCTGGGAGGTCGTCCCACAAGTTGACGAGGCCGGCGGCCGCCAGGACATCCATGGTTTCGGTGCCGGGCCCGTCGTTGAAGTCGCCGAGCACGGCCACGTGGGTGTTGCCGGCGGCGAGCCGTGCTTCCACGAGTTCGACGACGTGGTGGGCCTCGGCGACGCGGAAGTCGGTGCAGTCGGGGTCGACGCAGTTGTGGCTGGAGAGCTTCGATTTGAAGTGGACGTTGAGCAGGTGCACGGTGTCGCCGGCGGCGGTCTGGATGACCGCCTCCAGCGGCGGCCGGTTGTGCAGGAAGTAAGGTGTCGCGCCGCCGCAGGTGACGTCGGAGTCGCCCGCGCGCCGCACGCCCCGGTAGGTGTCGCTGCAGCCCTGGTGCAGTTCGGTGGACACGAGCGTGGCCTGGTCGGTGCGCACCATGTAGCCGTTTTCGATGCCGCGGGGGTCCGCGCTGGAGCGCGATGCGTGGGCGTATTCGACGCCGCACAGCGCCTTGACGTCGGCCGCCAGCAGGGCGAGCACGTCGTCGTTCTGGATCTCTTGCAGGCCGATCACGTCGGGGGTGGCGAGGCCGTCGGGGTCGCAGATGGCGGCGGCGAGCTTGGGGCTCTTCTCGTCGGCGGTGCGCAGGAAGAAGTTCTCGGCGTTCATCGAGGCGATCGTCAGGGTCGGCTCGTCGCCGCGGGGCGGCGGGTTGGCGGCGGGGTCGTAACTGGAGTGGTCGCCGGCCACCACGGCGGGGCAGCCGCGCGCGGGGTCCAAGTGGAGCTTGTCGGCGCTGAAAGTGTAGGTGACGATGCCGCGCAGGCCGTCACCGAGGAGGTCGTAGGTGAATTCGTCGAAGACCTGGGCGTCGGGGAGGCCGTCGGCGCCGCAGCGGGCGGCATCCACGGCGTCGCCGTCGATGACGATGCGGCCGGCTTCGTCGCCGGTGATGCGCTCGGAGCCGGCGCCGCGTACGACGACTGCCTCGTTGAAGCGGTTGGTGGGGCCGACGACGGTGGCGGTGTCGCGGATCTCGCCGACCATGCCTTCGATCGTCTCGAAGTAGTCGTCGGGGTCGGCGGGCGGGTCGACATCCACGGCGGCGGGCAGCCCGAGGCCCGTGCGGACGATTTCGATGGTGCAGCCGCTGTAGCAGGTCAGTTCGGTGAGGGTGCGGGGGCCGGGCGAGAAGAAGGGGCCGGCGTATTCGGTGACGCCGACGCCGTTGAGTTCGACCACGTCGCCGACGGTGACGTCGCGGGCGGTCCAGCCGGTGAACACGAAGACGCCGTCGCTGGTGGCGGGGTTGCAGTCGGTTTCGTGCGCCTGGATGAAGAAGCCGCGCAGTTCGCTGGGGCCGCCGCTGCCGCGCTGGAAGTCGCCGGTGACGACGCCGCGGACGTCGTCGAGTGATTGCCCGTCGAAGGGTGATTCGGGGCCGTCGCCTTGGATTTCCCACACGGCGGTGTAGTCCTCGGTCTTGTCGCACAGGATGTCGGCCAGGAGCCAGTGGGCTTGGGGTGCCAGGTCGGTGACGGGTGAGGGCAGGAGTTGCCCCGTGGCGGGGTCGATGCCGGGCATGGCGAGGGCCGCCGAGGCGGCCAGCAGCGCAACGAGTGCGCCCGCCGTCCGCCGCCCCGGGCTAGAACGGGCCTTGGCCTGTACAGTCGAAAGTGAAGCGTGTCGCTCGCCGCGGAACCAATTCATCCAACACCAACCGCGGGCCACAGCCCGCAGGCCAACGAATGGACTAGTCAACATTTAAGTGAGAACCAGCCGGGGAACGCCGCCAGGACCCCCGACCCCATCCGGGGCGGCGCGCGCCCCAACACGGGCCGGAGCAGGCGCGACCGCCGGCTCGGTGCCTGGCGCGCCGAAGGATCGCGCCAATCAACGCCAGCCGCCAACCCCACCATCGACCCACCTCTTCCTGCCAGCTTCGGCGCCCCCGCGACAAACCTTAACCGGTCGTGCGAGGGGCTGCTGGCCATGCTTCGCACCATCGCCATCCTCGTCGTGCTTCTTCTCACGCCATTTGCAAGCACCGCCCAGGGGGCACCGCCCATCACGGCACTCGAAGACAACACCGGCGATGTGACCGCCGAAGCATCAGGTTCAAGCCAACCCGTCCCAGGCGATCATTACGCCTTCCTCGACCTGGTGAGCCTCATCGTCCAGGAGGACCGGGATGCTTTCACGTTCATCGTCGGGGTCGCCGACACCAGCTCCCCAACGGAACAGGCCTGGAACGACGGCGGCGAAATCATGGTGGACTTCACCCACCACGACCAAGCTTTCCGGCTCACCATTGAGCGCTGCTTCTTCTGCATCCCGGCCGACTACGTCTGGAGCAGTCTGTACTCGCGCCCCGTCGACTCCGAGGACTGGA
>JBFJYU010000200.1:0-6338 GCA_041622435.1 Thermoplasmatota archaeon
GCCGCGCGCGGACCGGCTCCAGGCGGCACCGAGTATCAGGGCGCCGGGAACGGCGAAGGCAACGCCGTAGAGGGCTGCGGCGTTGGCCAGCCACCGGGCCTGCCACGAGCCGGTTAGCCATGCATACACCCACGCGAGGGCGACCAGGAAACCGGGCAGGGCGAGGGCGATGAGGGTCCAGCCGACGGCGGCGGCCGCAGGGCGCTTCACGCGCGGCGAGTCGCGTCCGGGACGTTAACCCTGAGCCTCACCGGACGTTGACGCCCTTCCAAAACGCGACGTGGTCCTTGATCTCCTTGGCCGCCGCAAGAGGGGCGGGGTAGTACCAGGCGGCGTCCTTGTTGACCTCGCCGTCAACGACCACGTCGTAGTATGAGGCCACGCCCTTCCATGGGCACGTCGTCTGGGTCGTGCTCGGGCGCAGCATCCCCGCCTCGACGGCCGAGGGAGGGAAGTAGTGGTTGCCCTCCACGACGACGGTCTCGTCGCTGGCTGCGATCAATTTGCCCTGCCACGACGCTTCGTGGGCGGCCATCAGTTCGCCTCCGACGTGCGGCGCGTTTGAAAATTGGCCCCGCGGGGCGTTCGGGCCGCGCCCGCCGAATACTCGATGGAGGTCATCAAGGCGCCATCTGTGGCTCCCGTTACAAGAGTTGGCGCCTGGGTCCGGAAACAAAACGGGTCAACGTTGGGCGCCGCGGGGGCCTGAAGGGCGGCGAGCATGGGGGGACGAAGGCCAAGAGGGGGAGGGGGCCGTCGTGCTCGCGCAGGTGCCGGCCGAGCGCGGGACACCGGACCGTGGCCCAGGTTCCGCGTCCGCTGTGGCCCCACAACACCCAAACCCCGACACGGGTCTCGGTGGGCATGCGCATCCTTGCCTTGCTGACGGCGCTCCTGTTGTCGGCTGTTCCCGCTGCGGCCGAGTTTGGCCCTGAGTCCGCCGATGGTTGGCCGATCAACGCTGATGGGGAGTCGACGCGGCCAAGCGATGCGACGCTGCTGGAGGCGCGCCTGGCCGCCGAGCACGCGGAGCTGGTGCTGGCTGGCGTCGAGCCGCTCAACCAGGCTGGCCCCGTGACGTTGTACCCGTACTGGCCCGTCCTGACGTTGGAAGTGCAGCGGCTGGCGGCGGACCACCCCGACCTGGTGCGGCTGCATTCGGCTGGCACGTCAACGGCCGGGCTGGATCTGTGGATGCTGGAGATCGCGAACCACGCGGCGCTCGCGGCCGAGGCTGGCGCGGCCAGCCAGGCCGTGCCGCTGGAGGACCGCGAGGTGATCTGGGTGGATGGCGGAACCCACTCCAATGAGTACTCGGGCGTTTACTTCGCCCTCGCGTGGGCGCAGTTCCTGCTGGACGAGTACGACGCCAACGAGACCGCCAAGTGGATCGTGGACAACCGCCACACGTGGATCATGCCGATGGTCAACCCCGACGGCTCGAACGCCATGGGGCGCCTCAACGCCAACCTGGTCAACATCAACCGCAACTACCCCGTGATTTGGGACGGCGAAGGCCATGACCCGCTCATGAACAACCGCGGCCCCAGCCCCGCCAGCGAGGTGGAAACCCAGGCCAACATCGAGTGGTTCAACCTCACCCAGCCGGACTACTACGCCAGCGTCCACTGCTGCGGCAACCTGTGGCTGTACCCGTACGGCGAGGAAGGCGTCGACCCGCTGCCCGGCGACTCGGAGATGCTAGCGCGCGTGTGCGACGAGGCGTTCCCGACGGTCCGCGACGACTGCGGGCCCATCTGGAGCACCATCTACCCCGCCAGCGGCAGCAGCGTGGACACGGCGTACGAGTACACCGGGGCCAGCGCCTTCGGGTACGAGATGAGCGGCCGCGGCGCCGTCGGTCTCTGGGGCGCGCCCCTCACGTACGAATCCGTGCGCGATCAGGAGATCGAGTCCTGGACGGGCCTCATGCACGCATTCCTGAACGTCCACCGGTACGGCGCCCACCCGGTCCTTGAGGTGCTCGGCGCCGCGGCCGGCGAATTGCGCGTTCGCGTCACCAACGATGGATTGATGGATCTGACCGGCGCCGAAATCGCCGTCGATGGCGCTCCGGTCGCCGTGCCGCCGATCCCGGCGGGCGAAAGCGTCGAACTGCGTGTCCCCGCCGGCGCCGACGTGCGGCTTGACTACCAGAAGCGAGCCATGGCGGCCCCCATGGGCAGCGTTTCGACTCCGGTTGATGCGGACATGTTGGCCGCCACCGGGGACGAGTCGGTGTCGATCCCCGTCGCACCGCTCGGTGTCGTCTTGCTGGGAATCGTTGCCGCCTTGCGCAGGCGGGCGTAGGCGCTCCTCGGCGCCGTGCCGCGCGCCTACGGCTCAACCATGAGTTGCCGCCGCGTGTAGTCTTGCCATTGCCGGTCAAACCACTCGGCGTCGCCCTGGTGGTCCTCGTAGCCAGCGTATTCCAACGCGTACGTGCCGCGGTCGTCGACGGTCAGCGAGCCCTCGTACGCGACGTTTTGGTCTTGCAGGCCGCCGTCAACCGTGACAAGCGTTTCCTTGACGATGCGCTGGAAGGGAATTTTCACGGGGAAACCAGCGTACACGGACATCGGATGGTGGCCCGTGTCGGGGCCTAGGATCGCGATCGCCGAATTGGCGCTCGGGTGGTCCATGTAGCCATGCCCACCGGCGAAGCGGAAATGGACGACACTGCCGCCGGGCGCCAGGAAGCGCTGCGTGAATCGCACCGCGTTGACAGGCGTTTCGCGCTCGTCCACGACCACCACGACCGAGTCGCCGTGCCGCAGCAACAGCAAATCTTCGAAATTCGTGCTCCGAATGGTCGCGTTGGCGTGGTCAATTTCGTACACATCCGGAAACGCCGCCGAAACGGGTTCGAAATTGCCGGCTGGCGCCTCGGCGTGACTCTTGAGGGTCACGATGGATAGCCGGATGTCGGGGGGCTGGTAGTCGCCAGCGACGATGGGGTGGGATGGCAGTCCCGAGGCAAACTGGCTCGGCGAGATGCAGCCGGATATCAGGACGGTCATGGCGATGGCCAGAATCGCCCCACGGGCGCGGTCGGCCCGTGTGGCGGCGCTCGGCCGCAAAACCCAGCTTGGCATGGGCCTGGCAGCGTCCGCCTCCGACTTCTAGGCTGCGGGCCGGGACGGCGTCAGCCAGGTGGGGCCGCCAGCGTCAATAACTGAATTGCGCCACGATCCCGCCATGATCATCGTACAGGATCGCCACGTCACCCGAGTTGTTCCACACCGCCGAGCCGCGGCCCCAGTAGAGGTCCGTGGCCGAGTCGGTGCCGGTGCCGGTGCGCACCAGCACCTCGGCGCCCGCGGCGAGGGTGAAGCCGTCGGGGAAATTGTAGGTGGTGTCCACCTCGTCGAGAAGCGACCAACCGCTCATGTCCACCGCCGCGTCCGTCGGGTTCGTGATGCGAACGTACTCCTCGGCCAGGTTGTCGTTGTCCGTCCCTGGCGGGTCGGCGTTGACCCCGAGAATCCATGCGTCACCCGCAGCCGGCGGCTGTTCGTCGCTGGCGGGAGGAGCCTCGCCGGTCCGTTCGGTGGCCACCTGGAAGCCGGCGCCGGTGCTCGTGACCGTGATGGTGCCGTTGAGTTGGGTGGTCAGGAGCGGAACTCCGGCCACCTGCAACCGCCCCGTTGCATCCGGGTGGGGGTGTCCGTAGGAGTTCTTTCCGACGCTCGCAACGGCCAGCTCGGGGGCCATGGCGGCCAGCCAATTCGTGCTTGAAGCGTGGCGGCTTCCGTGGTGGCCAACGAGGTAAATGTTGCAATCGCGGTCGCCGAAGCGGGGCACCAAATCCTGCTCCTGGTCGTCCTCAATGTCGCCCTGGAAGCAGAAGTCAACGCTGCCGTGGCTGGCTCGCAGGACGAAGCTATGCTCAGCGATGTTGTCCCAGTCATCGGCTTGATCCAGGGGCCATAGGACCTCCGCCGACACGCCTCCGAAGTCAATGACATCGCCGGCGGCGACCATGGATGCGCCGGTCGGGGCGTGCGGCGAATCGACGACATGGAGCGTCGCGCCCGCGGCCACTTCAGCCAGGATCTGATCCTGGAAACGCTGGTAGCTCTTGGGTCGGTCGTCGCCCTCGTACCAGGTCTCGTAGACGTGTTGAATCTGATATTCGCTGAAGACCTCCTCGCAGCCGCCGATGTGGTCCAGGTGCCCGTGGCTCGCCACCAGGGCGTGCAGGCTGTCGCCCGCGCTGAAGCCCAGGTCGCGCAGCGCCCGCACCATGGGATTGTCGTCGGCGTCGCTGGCGGCCGGGCCACAATCGTACACGACCGCCTGGCCGTCGGGGGTGAGCCAGATCGTGCCGTCTCCTTGTCCGACGTCAACGTAAATGACGCGGAACGTGGATGCCTCGTCCAGCGTTACAGGCGGTGCGGGAGCGGCGGTCGTGTCGGTCGGCTCCTCGGGTAAGGTGCAGCCCGACATGCCCACCAAGAGCAGGGTGCTTGCAACCAACCAGATGCGGGATTGGGCCATGCCTTGATGATGGCCCCCGTGCATTTGACCTCTGGCTTCGACCGGCATCGCCAGCCCCGGCAAATGCAAAGGCCCATGCTGCCGGGCGGCTTTGGCCGCGCCGTGAGGCATCGCGAGTCTGTGGCACCGCTTGCTATCGCCTTTCTCGCGACGTTGCTCTGGATCAGCGCCCTGCGGAGCTTCTTCGCCGGCGTGTACTTTCACAGCCTGGCGGCCTTGAGTATCGACGTCACGGCTGCCGCGACGTTGGTTCTGCTGGCTCCAGCGTTGCTGGGCCTTGCGCGTCGCTGGCCGGCGCGTCCGGACCGCGCCTGGGTGGTGGTCCTGGCCGCGGCCAGTGCCCTGGCCCTGCCGGTGTGGCTGTGGTCGCCCGTCGCCCCCGCTGCGGTGGCCGTTGGTGCCTACCTGCTCTGGCTGCCGCTGCGCCTCAAGCGCGTTGGCTCCACCCCGGCTACCATTGGACCGCTCGCTGCCGGCTTCACGCTGGCCTGGGCGGCCGATGCGGCTCTCGCGGGCGCATGCGCTTGCGACTGGCAGGCGGGGTGGGGCGGCCTTTGGTTGGCCGTGCCCGCAGCGGCGGAACTCGTGTGGCTTGGGGTCCGCGAAGGCGCGGTGCCCGACTCGCCCCACGAGGGGGGCACGCGGGGCGGCGATGGCCACGGCGCGGTCGCACTCGCCGGAGCAGGCCTTGGTGGCTGGCTCGTGCTTGCCTTCGTTTTCATTGGATCGCCCGGCCACGTGGCCAACTGGAACGGCGTCTCGCCAGCGGGCGCGACGATCGCCATCGCCGGCGGCCTGGCGGTTGGGGCCTGGATGGCGGCTCGGCCGCTGGGCGGCGCGTGGCCCACGCGCGTGCTCGCTGCGGGTTGCGTGCTTCTTGTGGCCGCCGCCATCGACCACGCCTTCGTTCATTCTCCTCTGGCCTGGCTGCTGGCGGGCGTCGCCTGCATGGCCCTGGCCGCCGCCGCGCCGCGCCTGCTTGCCGCTGCCGGCAGCCACACGTCCGCGTGGGTGGCCGTCGGCGTCGTCCTCCTGATCCTGCCGTTTGCCTTCGTTCTCAGCTTCACGTATGCCTATGTCCCCGGGGGCGCTGCGTTCAAGGGGCTTGAGCCGTGGATCGTCCTCGCTGCGGCGGCCCTGGCCGTTGCCGGGTGGGTGGCGGCCTCGGGCCAGGGCGTGCCGGCGGGCCCCGGCCCCGGCGGCGCCCCGGCGGCGCGCATCGCCGCGGCGACCGATGGCAGATGGCTGGGCGGCGCGGTGCTGGCCGTGGTCGGCGTCGCCGTCGTCGCCTCCGCCTGGCCCGGCGCGGCCATCGACGAACCGGCCCCGTCGGAGCTGCTGGTCGTGTCGTACAACATCCACCAGGGCTTCAACAACGACGGCCGCCTGGACTTGGACTTGTTCGAGCGCATCCTTCGAGACCTCGACGCCGACATCGTTGCGCTACAGGAAAGCGACACCGCCCGGATCACCAGTGGCAACGTCGACGCCGTACGGTTCCTCGCCGACCGCCTCGGTTATCACGCCGTGGTCGGGCCGCCCACCCGCGAGCAGAGCTTCGGCACGGCCCTGCTGAGCCGGCTGTCCGTTCGATCCTGGAGCTACGAGGCCATGCCCAGCGATTCAGACAACCGGCTCCTGACGACGGTGGTACTCGACGCCTGGGGCACCGACGTAACGGTTTTCCCGGTGCACTTCGGCCTGCCGTTTGGCGACCGGCACAACCAGACCACCTTCCTGCTCGACCGGGCCGGACGCGTCGATGGGCCGGTGATCGTCGCGGGCGACCTGAACTCCTGCCCGGAGGGATTGTGCGCCGACCGCTCGGCGCCCGTCGA
>JBFJYU010000201.1:0-6328 GCA_041622435.1 Thermoplasmatota archaeon
ACAATTGGATTGGCCTTGCTGGTGGCGGGGCTGTTGCCTGCTACCACGACCGAAGCTGCCTGTGACCCCGAGGTGGAGGGCCATTTGCTGGCTCTACCCATCGTGGGTGCCACGCCGAGCAGTTGTACTTACAACGATGACATGATCGCCGTCGTCGATGCGCTCAATGCCGCCAGCGATGGCAGCATGGCGTACGTGCTGGTGAAGGACTTCGGGTTCCACCCAGCCATCACCCACATCAAGACCGGCGGGTCGGTCACGTTCATCTACGCCGACCTTGAGTGGGCCCAGAACCACGACCCGCGCTCCAGCGGCACCTGCCGCACCGCCGACGTCGACCCCCTCGCCAACCCGGAATCCTGCATTCCGGGCGCCGGTGCCGGACGCTGCTTCGATGTGTTCAACGACCAGGGCGCGTTCATGAAGAGCTCGGGCGACACGTACCCGCTGACCTTCCGCTACGACGCTGCGCGCTCCGTCGTCGACAAGAGCCACGGAATGGGCACCGGTTCGCCCACCGGCGACCTGACGGGCGCGGAACCGTTCCGCTCCTGCCCGGCCTCGACCGTCGTCGCGTACGACGAGCAGGCCGTGATCCCGTACCACTGCAAGATCCACGGTGACGCCAACAGCCAGGTCACCCGGATGCGCGGTGTCATCGTCGTGGAGGCCTGAGACGTGCGGAACCGGGCTCTGAGCCTGACTGCCCTCACCAGCCTGCTCTGCGTCGCCTTGGTTGGCGCCGCCCTGCCGGTGCCGTCGACAGGCGTCGACGCCGTTGATGATGCGGGCCTGATGGCCGAGCCCGGTTCGCCTTGTCCGGCCAGCGCGCCGGCACGCTCGTTTGACGTGGTCGCGATCCAGGTTCCCATCAGTTACAACCACTGGGGCGACTTCGATCCCCACGGCCGCTTGTTCGTCTTGGCGGAGCAGGAATTCAACATCCGCGCCGACATCGCGCGCAAGCTCGCCAACGCGGGCCTGGAGGCCGCCGCCCGCGCCGTGGCCAACCCGCTGCGCGCGCCAGCCGAATTGGGCTACCAGTTCCCGACCGGCTTGTCCGGCGTGCCGAACCTTGACGCGTTCGACGTGTCCGACCTCGTGCAACCGCTCGTGGTTCGGGCCCACGTGGGTGACTGCGTGACGTTCAATCTGCTGAACAAGCTGCCCGAGCCGGCGAGCCTGTTTGTCCACCGGGCCGTTACGCCGCCGAGTGCCGGAATGGCGCTTGGCTGGGGCATGCCCGACGTGGCGTACCCCGGCGAGAGTCGCCAGTATGTCAGCTACATTCCCGACGAGGAGGCCATGGAGGGAGCCCACTTCATCCAGAGCCTCGCGGACCCGCGCTTCCAGACGCGCCACGGCTTGTTTGGCGCGCTGGTGGCCGAGCCCAAGGGCACCGAGTGGCACACGCCGCAAGGCGGCCCTTCGCGCAGCGGCCAGGAAGCCATGATCATTGATCCTGACGGCAGCGACTTTCGCGAGTATGTACTGATTTACCACGACGAGATCGAACTGGTCGACCGCACCTTGCAGCCGTTGCCCATTCTCAGTCCCTACGGCGAGTACGGTCCGGGCACGAAGGGCATGAACCTTCGCTCGGAGCCCGTGATGAACCGGTGGAAGTTGCACGATTCGCTCGGGCCTGAGGGGTCTGGCGAGTTGGACCGGGGGCATGACAAGTCCCAGTACCTCGGTTCGTACACCTACGGCGACCCGGCGACGTTCATTCCCCGCGCCTACATCGGCGACCCGTCGGTGATGCGCGTGATCAACGCCGGTCCCGGCCAGCACCACGTGCATCACTTGCACGGCGGGGGCATCCGCTGGCGGGCCTCCCCCGTCGGCGACGAAACCCAATTTGATACGGGTCTACTCAAGGACAACCCGATCCTGCGGGCGCAGAGCGAACGCCAGGATGTGCAATTGATTGGCCCCGGCGAGAGCTACAACCTTGTTAGCGAGGGCGGCGCCGGCGGCGTCCAACAGAGCGTCGGCGACTTCCTCTTCCACTGCCATGTCGCCGAGCATTACATTGCCGGCATGTGGAGCATCTGGCGGGTGTTTGACACCCTGCAGGATCGTCTGGCGGAATTGCCTGACCGTGCGGGGTCGATTCCGCAAGCCGTCGCATCCAACTTGCTGGTTGGCAAGCAGATGCCGGACGGTACCGTGTTGACCAAATCGAATCTGGTCGGGTGGCTGGAGGACAAATTGCCGCCGCCAGGGGTGCCTGGTCCCGACGATGCAAGCGTCTGGGATTGGACCACCCAGGCCACGGCCCGCGGCCCCGTGTTGCTCGGTGAACCGGAGGATGAGCGGGTCTGGGCCAACTACGAGAGCCCCGAGCCCGGCGAGCGCCCGGCGATTCTCTTCAATCCCGACAACGGCCGCCCGGCGTACCCGATGTTGCAGCCGCACTTTGGGAAGCGGCCGCCGTTTGCCAACGGCCACGGTCCGGCGCCGTATCTGGGCGCCGACCAGAGCGACACCAATCCCGACGGGTTATGTCCGCAGGATGCGCGACGCATCGACTACAACATCGTGGCGATGGAGGCGCCGGTGGCGTACAACGACCACGGCGACGAAGACCCGTTGGGCCAGATCTTTTCGCTCGCCCACCACAAGGACGCCATTCTGGCCGGGACCAAGAACCCGAATCAACTGGTCATCCGGGCGAACCAGGGTGATTGCGTCGACGTTCTGCTATCGAGCCAGTTGCACGAGGCGGAAGGCGACCACAGCAAAGCGAACATCCACATTCACCTGGTCCAGTTCGATGTGCAGGGCAGCGATGGCGTGATCACCGGTCACAATTACGAACAGTCCATCCGGCCCGCGACGACGACCGGCACTGCGCTGGCGGCACCTGCGGCCGCGGGTGACACCGTGCTGCGGGTGGCCGACGCCAGCCAATTGCGTATTGGGACCACGATCGGCGTTGGCCTGACTGAGGCGCACGTCGAGATCCACGAGGTCACGGCGATTTCTGGCGAACAAGTGACGCTGGCGGAGCCGCTGGAGATGGCGCACGAGAGCGCCGAACGCGTTGGGCCCGAATTCGTGCGGTACCGCTGGTTCGCCGACGTGGAGCTTGGCATCGTCTACTTCCACGACCACGTCGATGGCCTCGAAACCTGGAGGCACGGACTGTACGGCGCGTTAATCGTTGAGCCGGAAGGCAGCCAATGGCTCCACCCCGAGACGGGGGAGCCCATCGACGAAGGCCCCGAGGCAGACATCGTTGGCAGCCTGAATTGCCGCGACTTCCGCGAGTTCGTGGCACAAGTCCAGGATCGTAGCGCGGCCATGGAGGACGCACAGGGCGCCCTGCGTGACCTGGCGAGCCTGAACCTGCGCAGCGAGCCCTTCGACAGGCGCACGAACGGCAATCCGCTTGACCCCGTCAACGGCGAGGCGGCGACCACATGGGAGGCGTACCCGGGCGACGACGTGCGGGTTCGGCTGCTTTACGGCGCCAACTCCATGAGCAAGGCCGTGGGGACGTTCGCCCTGACGGGGCACCGGTTCCCCTACGAGCAGTATCTTCCTGGAAGTCGGACCATGGATGCGTTGAGCTTCGGCATCAGCGCCCAGCACAACCTTCGCCTCGAGTGTGGCGCGGGTGGGTGCGCCCGGCTGCCCGGCGACTACTTGGCCTACATGACCCAGCCCGAAATGCTGGAACGTGGAGCCTGGGGAGTCCTCAAGGTTCACGACGAACCGGTGGCCGACCTGCGTCCGCTGCCGGATACAGGCTTCCAGCCGCCGGGGGCGCTGCCAAGCGGACCCGTGCGCCAGTACGATGTGGTCGCCATGCAGACGGACGTGCTGCTCAACGAGCGATACGAGTTGGTGCAGCCCATGCAGATCTTTGCGTTGGCCGACGAGGCGGACCTCATTGAGGGAGGGCAGCAGCGGCCGCAGCCGCTGGTGCTGCGCGCGAGCCCCGGTGAGTTGATCGAGGTCACCCTCACGAACGAGCTCGACCGCCCGGTGAGCCTTAGTCCGTCGCTGGTCCTGGTGGACCCGTCGGCCGACGGCGTTCCCGTGGACGGCGAACAAATGGTCGCTCCCGGCGACAGCCGGACGTACCGCTGGTTCGCCGATCGTGACCTGGGCGTGACGTATCTGACCAGCTTCGGCGACCCGGCCCGCGATGCGCTGGACGGCTTGTATGGGGCGCTGGTCATCGAACCCGAGGGTGCGACGTTTGAACCCGCCACCGGCATGAGCGCCGACTTGGTGCTGGCCGATGGCACGCCGGTTCGCGAGCACGTCTTGATGTACGCCAGCGACGACCCGCACTTCGAGGCGAGCGTCATGCCCTATACGGTGGACGTGAAGGGACCTGTCTCGGTGAACTACCGCAGCGAACCCCTCGCCGACCGCTTGGGCGGAACCATGGGGCCGTTCACGGCGGGCGGCGACGAAACCGGCGGCCTCGGAGTCCACTCGTGCCAACTGAACAACGACTCGTGCAGCCAGGGCCTCGCCGCTGGCCGCGAGATCCGGCAGGAGGCGCGCAACCCGTTCGTCCACTTGGCCTTCAACGAGGCCGCCTTCGGCGTGCTGGAGACCCCGACCCTGGATGCCCGACAGGGCGAACTGATGGTCATCCGGGCCGTCGGAGGGGCGGGCGACCAGTTGCAGGTGCAGACCCTGGCTGGCCATTCGTGGAAGGTCGACCCCGACGCCGACGGCAGCAACATCGTCGACGCGTACACGCTGGGCCCCCGCGAGGTGTCCAACGCCTGGACCGTCGCGGGCCAAGGCGGCGCAGGTGACTACCTCTACGGCAGCGCCCGCCTGGCGTTCCTCGAAAAGGGCGGCTGGGGCATCCTCCGGGTGGAGTAACAGCCTCGCACCGGGGCGCCGGGCTCGTGCCCGGTTGCCCCGGCGTTTTCTTCCTCTTCCCTCACCCGTTGTTACGACCGAACGGTGACAATGGATTCGCCGTTTTCAGCGTGAACCGAGATGACGTGGTCCAGCTCCTGGAGATCCTCCAGGTGGGTCACGGCAACCACTTGGCTGTACAGGTGCGTGAGTTCCTCCAGCGTGCCGGCAACGAGTTCGCGGCGCTCGGCGTCGAGGCTGCCAAAAACCTCATCGAGTGCCAGGAAACGCAGCTCGGCGCCGCCGGCCCGTTGGGCCAGCAAGCGGCTAACGGCCAGGCGAAGGGCCAGATGAACGACATCCGCCTCGCCACCGCTGAAGCGCTCCAGCGGGTAGGCGACACCCCCCTCGGCGACGGTGATGCTGTAATGTTCGTCCAGAACAATTTCCGTGTAGCGCCCCGCCGTGAAACGCGTCAGCAGCCGGCTCGCCTCGGCGGCGATGGCGGGCCCAACGCGGCTGACGAGGTGGATTTTGAAATTGTCCAGCAAGCCACCGCCGCGGGCGCCAGCGAGCGCCGCCCAGTAACGGGCCTGCTCCTGTAGTTGGGCCAACTGCTTGCGCCGCGCCTGCTCCTCTGCCCGCCGCCGCAGGGCCGCCTCAAGCACTTGTTCGGCCACGCGCAGTTCGCTGCGGGCCTCGACGACCTGGGTCCCCGCCTGGCGCTCCGCCGCCCTGGCGGCTTCGCTCGCGGCCTGAGCGCTCGCCAAGGGCGCCGTCGGATCCGGAATCCCCGCAAGTGTGGCGGTAGCTTGTTCCTTCGCCGCCGCAGCCTCTGCTTCTTCTTGCCTAGCATCAGCCAGTTGCACCTTGAGTGCCGCGCCGCGCTCCGCGCGCGCCTGGGCCCGCAGCCACGAATCCCGCGCCGCCTCGGCCTCTGCCACGGCGGCTTGCATCGGCGCCACGTCGGGGACGGGGCCAGGGTCGTCCGGCAGCGCATCAAGGGTACGCTGGTGGCGCAACCGGGCCTCGGCCACCCGCTCGGTGAGAAAACGGTTGCGTGCGGCGGCTGCCTCGGCGGCCCGCGTGGCCGCCTGCGTGGCCGCCACGGACGCCGTCGCCGCAGCCGCCGCGGCCCGGGCGGTGGAAGCGGCTTCGGTCAGTTCCGAGCACTTCGTCGCAGCAGATGCGCGGGCAGCCTCCGTCGAGTCCCGAAGCCGAGGCAGATGATCAGCCAGGGGGCGCTCGCAGGTGGGGCACGGCGCGCTATCCCCCAGACGGCCGAGGCCATCGAGGCGCTCCTCAAGGGCCGCCAGGTTGTGCTGCGCCACGGCGAGGGCGCCCTCCAGCCGCGCCAGACGCGCCTCGGCGTCCGCCTTGGCCCGCTCGGCCTCGGCGGCGACGGACGAATCCGGGCTCTCGGGCTTGGGAGCCGCCGCCAACTCGGCCTGCAATTGGTTCAGGCCCCGCTCCTCGGTCGCCACCGCCGCCA
>JBFJYU010000202.1:0-6315 GCA_041622435.1 Thermoplasmatota archaeon
CTACAACAAGGACTTCGGCTGGCGCTGCAGCGAGGCGCACGCCGAGAAGGCTGCCTGGCGCGCCGTGCTCGACCGGTTCGAAGAATCGGAAGACGGCTCCTGGGTGGCGAAGTAGGCGCCATCCAGCACCCCTCGTCGCCACTCGAAGTGGGCGGCGGCGGGACTATGCTTTGCTGATCGGGCGGATGGCGGCGTCGATGATTGCAGGGGAATCCTCCGGCAGTGGCTCTACTGAGCCGAGCCGGAGCACTTTGCGAAGCGTCGCCTGGCGGCCGCGCTCATCGGTGACGGTCAACTCAACCGAGTGTTGGCCGGGCGCGCTGATGATGCGTGTTGGGTTTTGCTCGGCGCTGGCGTTGCGTTCACCCGCCGGATCGATGAACTCCCAGTGCCATTGCCGGATACCAAGGCCCAGGCGACCGGTCTCGTCGTCGGGTAGCCGGGCCCACGACTCATCGGGGACCTGGACGATGATGCCGCCGTCGGTGAGCGCCTCCGTCCACGAGAAAAGTGGCACGGGCAGGGGCAACCCCACTTCGAGGTCCCTGGCCATCGTCGCCTGGGCGCCGTCGTCGTCGGTGACGGTGAGTTGCACGCGGTAGGTGCCGGGTTCGTCGTAGCGGTGTTTGGGGTTCTGGTCGGTGCTGCCGGTTCCGTCGCCGAAGTCCCAGTGCCAGGACACGATCTCGCCGTCGGAATCCTCGGAGGTGTCCGTGAACTGGACATCTTCGAGGAAGTGGGGCTCGTCGGGCTCGACATCGAAGGCTGCCGTGGGCGGCCGGTTGAGCACCGCGAGCTCCGCGACCGCCACATGGGCGGCGCCATCGTCGTCAATGACCTTCAGCTTGACCCGGTAAGTGCCGTCGTCGTCGTAGCTGTGCCTGGGATTGCGAAGCGTGCTGGTGGCGCCGTCGCCGAAGTCCCAGAGCCACGCAATGATGCGGCCGTCGGAGTCGCTGGCCGCCTCCAAGAACTCGACAGCCTCATTGGTCTGCGGTGTGCCGGGTTCCGGCGTGAAGGCCGCCAGCGGCGCGACGTTGGCCACGCGCAGCAAGCGCCGAGTCGTGTGGGTAGCGCCGTCGTTGTCGGTGACCGTCAGGAAAACCTCGTAGGCGCCGTCGTCGGCGTACTGGTGCTCGGGGTTGGCGTCGGCAGCGATTTCACCGTCACCGAAATCCCATTGCCAGGCCACGATCTCGCCGTCGGGGTCGCTGGATTGATCGGTGAACTGGACGACATCGGCCGTTGTCGGGGCGGCCGGCGCCAGGGCGAAGGCCGCGGTGGGGTGTTGCCCGACGACCATGATGCGCCGCTGCGCGGCGTGGGTCAGGCCGGAGTCGTCGGTGACGGTTAGTTGGATGTCGTAGTCGCCTTGGGCCGCGTAGCGGTGGCGCGGGTGGCGCTCGGTGCTGGTGCCGCCGTCGCCGAAGTCCCATTGCCACGCCACGACGATGCCGTCGGCGTCCGTGGACTGGTCGGTGAACTGGACCGGCGCGGCCGTGGAGGCTTCAGGGTCGTGGTCGAAGGCCGCCTGGGGCCCGACCTCCGCGACGCTCAGCAGCCGCTCGGTGGTGTGACGAACCCCATGGTCATCGGTGACGGTGAGGGCAACCAGCCATTCGCCGCCGCCCCGGAATCGGTGGACCGGGTGGCGCTCGGTGCTGGTGGCTCCATCACCGAAGCGCCAGTGCCAGGCGACCACAATGCCGTCAGGGTCCGTGGATTGGTCGGTGAACTGGACCTTGTCGGTTGTCTTCGGCGCCGCCGGCGCCAGGGTGAAGTCGGCTGTCGGGGCCAGGTTTTCGACCACGACGACTCGTTCGGCGCGGATGCGGTTGCCAGCTTCATCGGTGGCCAGCAGGACCACCGTGTAGGTGCCCGGGCCCGCGAAATCATGCACGGCCTCTGCGTCCGTGCTGGTGGCGCCGTCGCCGAAATCCCATTCGTACGCGACGATTCCGGCGTCCGCCTCCACCATGAAGCGGTAACGGAGCTCCCCGCCGGGCGGCTGCAAGCGCTCCGGGTCGGCGACGCGCACCAGCAGCCGGCGCATCGCCGGGTCGAAGCCGCCGAACGAGCCGGACCAGACGAGCCGCGCGTGGAGCGGAAGCGGGTTGCCTCGCTCGCCGGCCAACGCCTCGGCGCGGCCGCCGACGGCGGGGTTGAAGCCGCCGAACCCGCCGCTGAACGTGAGTGGACGATGCAGCGCACGCTTTGGTCCCGGTGCGCCGGAGCCGACGCCGGCCAACTCGCCGACGGCCGGCTCGAAGCCGGACAAGCCACCGGAGAAGGTCAACTTGCGCACCCACGGCTGGTGCGCGCCGACGGCGCCGTCAGCCACGCCCGCAAGGGCGCCGATGAGGGGGTTGAATCCGGACAGGCCTCCCGAAAACGTCAGCGCGCGAACCGGGCCCTGAGGCGTTCCCCCTGCGCCCAGAACGGCGTCGGCGCGCGCTCGCAGAACCACCTCGTGGCCAGCGAGGCCGCCGCTGAAGGTCAACCGGCGAACCAGCGCCTGGGCGGGTCCGCCCGCGCCGGGCTCGGCGCCGCTGCTGCGGCCGATGCGCACGTCGTGGCCGGCGAAGCCGCCGGTGAACTCCAGCAGGGCCATGGGATCAGGCCGTTTCCTCGGTCAGGACGATCAGGATCGCCATGCCGCGCCCGGTGTACCGAAGGTGGTTCTGGTTGCCTGCTTCCAGGAGTACGCTGGGCACGTCCGCTTCGTCGATCGTGATGGCGCGGTTGAGTTTGGAGCCGTGGACCAGGAGCGATTCGCCGTTGAGAACCGTGTTTTGCGCATCCGCGTACTGATGTTGCTGGACGTTCACCTCGATCACCCGGTTGCCTGCCCGCGGTTGCGTCATGTACCCACTGACCGAGCCGCCGGAGTTGCTCTTGTAGATCCGCTGCAGGTAGATGTTGGTGGTTTCCGGGAATTGGTAGTCGTAATGCTCCACTTGTGCGTGGTCGACCCGCTGGAAGCGTTCGTCCGTGTCGTACGAGTTCGGAATGGCGTTTTCCATGTGGTCCAGGGCCGCGGACAACAACGTGCGGGCATGGATGCTGTAATGGCCGTTGTGGACCGGTAGCCAGCGGCGGCTCATCGGCGTGTGGGGGCCAACTTCGACAACGGCGCGCTCGCTTCCGGTGCCTTCGTTCTCGCGCAGGGCGTAGGCGATGAGGAGGCCATCCGTGCGGTATCGGACCTTGACTTCGATGGCGTCCGGCGGCGACGTGGGGTCATTGTTGTAACGGCCGCCGGAGACGCTGAGCCACATGGTCCCCTCGATGCCGTTGTCGTACTCGACCGGGTCGATCATGAGCGGAATGAACAGGCTCTTGGGGATGTCCTCAACGCCCAGGTCCCAGTGGGCCAGGGTGCTGATGTCGTCGGTGTTCAGGTCGGGCAGGTTGGCCATTCAGGCACCTCCGCGGCGCTTCTCGGCAGCCACGGCCTCCGGGTCTCCGAGCAGGATGTGATGGGGCGGGCGCTTCATGGGAATGGCAACGATGTCGGGCGAGCTGTGGGTCGTCATGGGTGGTTTCCTCCGTGGCCGGCGCGGATGGCGCAACGAGGGCCCACAGGAGCCCCATGCGTCAAGAAGGTTTCCGAGGCACCCGTTTGGTCTGAAACCAACGGGTTCCCGCCGCCCGGCCGAGCCCGCGAACCGGTTGTCTTTCACGGGCGGGGGGAGTCGCGGCCTTGCCGAGTGAACCATGACTGACCTGCGCCCGGCCGACCGGTACACGCTGCCCGCCGCCCTTCGCGGCGAACTCGCCCAAGCCTACGGCCCCGTGTTGAGCACGCGCGATCTGGCGGACGCCTTGGTGAACTACGAGGTCGTGGCGGCCGTCGGCGACGTGGTCAGCATGACCCTGCACCGGCTCGGCATTGAGCCTCGCTTGTTCATCTGCGACTACAAGACGCAGCGCGGCGACGACGACCCGGAGTTCGTGGAGGTCCTCGGAGCCTGGGGAGACCGCGAGATTCGCGTGCCCAACCCGGCGGCGCAGATCACGCGCGAGGCGTGGGACGCGGTGCGCCAGGGGCTGGCGGCGACTGGGACGACGCGCATCCTGGTCGACGGAGAGGAAGACCTGCTCGGGATTCCCTGCTTCCTGGAGGCCCCCGACCACGCAGCGGTCCTGTACGGCATGCCCGGCCAGGGCGTCGTCCTGGTGCACGTGGACGATGCGCTGCGCCGACGCGTGGCCGGCCTCGTGGCCCGCCTCGAGCAGCCAGGCACCGCCAGCCCAGGCCCCGGAAGCGCCCCCTCCGGCGCCGACGGCGACACCGACGCCAACTCCGGCACCGGCGCCGGCACCGGCACGGCGACGCGAAACGCCTAAGAGTCGGCCGCCGTCGCGAACCCGTCCCCCCGGGGACCATGACGCCCGCTGCCGCGCCCGCGGCGGCTGGCTGAAGGAGATCCCATGAAGATCGAAATCGAGAAAAACATGGAGAACGCCCTGTTCTCCCGCAAGGACATCAGCTTTGTCCTGCACCACGAGGGAGCCCAGACCCCGAGCCGCGTCGAGCTGCGCCAGTTGCTCGCCGCCGAGGTTGGCACCAAGACCGAGAACGTGGTTGTCGACGGCATGTCGACGTCGACCGGCATGGCCGCCACCCGTGGCGTCGCCCGCGTCTACGCCAACGCCGACGCCGCCCGGAAGGTTGAGCGCGTTCACCTGTTGAAGCGCAACAACCTGTTCAAGGAAGCCAAGAAGGAGGACTAAGCATGGGAGCCCACCAATACTACAAGATCGAGGGCGACAAGCTGGTCCGCCAGCGCAAGGAGTGCCCCAAGTGCGGCCCTGGCATTTTCATGGCCCAGCACGAGGGCCGCGCCTCCTGCGGCAAGTGCGCCTACACCGAATTCGAGTCGTAGGACGCCCGCTTCGCGCCGTTTTCTTTCCCCTTCCCTTTCCCTCTGCCCCTTTTGTTCACACAATTTTTTCCGGCGACGCTGAGCGCTATTCCTCTTTTGCTAGCTCGGCGGCGGCCGGGTCAGGCGGGGACCCCGCATTTTCGCTGGCGGCGATGTGGTCCCGCGCAAGGCCCACGGCGAGAGAGCTCGGCGCGTCCGAGTCGCCAAGCGCCCGGAAGCCGTCGAGAAACGCCTGGGCCGCCCCCGCCGCATCGCCATCGAGTCTGCGCGCCCAGCCCAGTTGCCCCAGCGCCTGCGCCAAGCGCAGGTCGTGGTCATCGCCCGATTCGCCGCGCACGGCCTCCAAGGCGGCCTTGGCGTCCTCCACGCTGGGCGTCACGGCCTCCCGCAGGCGCCCCACAAGGCCTTCCAGCCAGGCTTCGTCCGGTTCGCCGCCGGCGTCGCTCACGGATTGCTTGTAGTCGTCGGCCAACTGGGCCCCGAGCTGGCCAGCCTCCTGGGCGCCCCGCTCCAGGACGGGCTCCAGCGCTTCGATTCCGGCCCGGAACGCCGCCGCCGCCTCGGTGTGGCGCTCTTCGCTACGCAGTGCCTGGCCTAGGGCACCTTGGGCCCGGGCAAGGTCAGCCGCCGGCGCGTCGTTGGGGAGCCCAGAGAACCGGGCTTCGGCTTCGGCGACGGACTCCTGCTCCTGCGCGGCTGCTTGCAAGATCTCCAGCACCGGCTTCAGGCGCTCCAAG
The DNA here is from genome assembly GCA_041622435.1 of Thermoplasmatota archaeon. GTDB lineage: Archaea > Thermoplasmatota > E2 > JACPAO01 > JAHFTW01 > JBFJVP01. Next base: position 5,627 of record JBFJYU010000202.1, read on the forward strand.
TCAGGCTCCAAACCCGCCGCTTCGCAGGACTTGGCGTAATCCTGCACCAGTTGTGTGGCGAGCGTCTTGTGGGCTTCCTGGTCCTCGGTAAGAAGAGGGGCCAGCGCCTCACTGGCCTGGGCGAAGGCTTCCGCCGACTCCGCGTGTTTGTCCGCCTGGCGGTGGGCCACGCCCAACTGTGCCAGGGCGCGCACGTAGTCTTCCACGCTGCCGCCGCCGTCCAACGCATCCTTCGTCTGCTCAACGAGTCGCATCGCCTCCGGCACGTTGGTTGGGATGGCCGCCAGCGCCTGGAAGACATCCAGAACCGGTTTCAGGCGTTCCAGGTCTGGCTCCTTGCCGGCGGCGCGGATGGATTCGTCGTAATCCTGGAGGAGGGCGCGGACCAACCCCTCCTGGATTTTGGGCTCCTTGGCAAACAGCGGCGCCAATTCCATGGCAGCCACGATGAGTTGCTCGGCGGCCTCGGCGTGCTCGCCGCCAGCTCGGTGCACGAGCGCCAAGGTCCAGCGCCCTTTTGCCAAGTCGGGAAGGTAGGCGTCGGGGTACGCCTCCGCCAACGCGCGGCGGATGCGGACGGCTTCCTCCGCGGGCTCCAATGCCTCCCCACGACGACCCACGTCGCTCAAGAATTTGGCATAATTGTTCAAACTCGCCGCGAGGTCGGGCAGGTAGGCGTCGGGGTTCGC
>JBFJYU010000203.1:0-6306 GCA_041622435.1 Thermoplasmatota archaeon
GGCACGCCGTCGCCGCAGTCGGCCATGATGCCCCGCGAGCCCCAGGTCTCGTGGCTGGCGATCACCTCGCCAGTCCGGCCGTCCAGGCGATCGAACGCCTCGCGGGCCGTCGCCCGGAAGACCTGCTCGGAACCTACGGCGCCCACCCGGCGCGCAGGCATGAATGGATCGACCACGCCGTCACCGTTGCCATCGTCGCCAAAAGAGTGGTACCATTGCCACTGGGTCATGGAGTACGACTCGTCACCGGGCATCTGCGGCTGTTCGCGCGCCCACACGTTCTCGCCCGTGCCTTGGTCAAGCGCCACGATGCGTGCGCCTTTGGGAACGTACCCGACGCCGGTGCCGGCGGAAGGCATGTCCGTGGTGGCCGCGGCCAACAGGCCCGGGCCCAACTCGCGCAGGAAACCCCAGCCTTGCACCTTGGCTTCCCAAAAGGGGGCGCCCGTCGCTGCGTCAAGAGGTACGAAGTGGGTCCGCGCGCTGCCGTCCACGGAGGCGGCGGCGGCCTGCTCGATGCCGAGCCACTGGGCCACCACATCGGCAACGCCGTCGCCCGTGATGTCGGGGATCAGGCGAGCGTGGGTCCAGGTCATCGCTTCGACGGTTTCCTCCGTGTCCGCCTGCGGCTCCACGGGGACCAAGGGGCGCACCTCCGTGCTCCACAGGGTGTCACCGGTGCCGTCGGGGTTGCCGTCGATGGCCACGACCGACATGCCGCGGCCGTTTCGGTATGGCTGGGCGGGCTCTTCGCCGGCCGCCACCGCCAGTTCGGCGGTCCGGGGGTTTGCCATGCGAGTCTGGTCAACGATGATGTCGGGCTGGTTGTCGCCGTTGACATCGTGGAGGGCGCTGATCCAGGTCAACACCGTTTCATTGGCGCTGGGCGTGGACGCGTGGCGCCAGATTTGGTCGCCCGTCTCGTTGAACATGTAGTAGGTTTCCTGGAGGACCGCGTCGACGTACCAGAAGGGGGTCCCGGTTGCGAGCGCCGTTAGGCCGAGATCACTTGCCTGGTTGAACGAAACGTCCGTGGTTTTCAGTAGCAGGCGCTTCCAGCCCTCGCCGGCCATGACGCGGAAATCCGTGGGCAGGCTGGTGTGTCGTTCGTTGGTGACCACTCCGAACGGGTCATTGGCGGTGATGCTCTCCTGAGGCAGCGTCACGCTCCAGGTGGTGTTGCCGGTCGCGCCGTCCATGAGTCGCACCGTGGCGTCGGCAAACAGCAAGGCGGGTGACCCAAAGAACGGGGTTGCGACGCCACCGGGTTGCCGGGCCAGGCCCCAAGTGATGAGGTCGCACGCGCCGTCGTGGGTCCAGTCGTCAACGACCACGACGTTGGGTGCGCCCTGCGGGTCCGGGAGTCCGGGGCGCGCCAGGGAGATGCCGTGGTCGCCGTCGTGGACCATGAAGAAGAGCCCTTCAGCGCGCCACAATTCGCCACCGTGCGCCCCGCTGCGGGCGGTGATGGTGGTCGTTCCGAACAGGGCGGCCGAGAGCCCGTTTGTCTGGTAGGCGTTCTCAATGTAATCATCGACGCCGTCGCCGTTGAGGTCGCATGTCGGCAACACCTGCCGGTGGACGGTGTCCGGCGGCCGAAAGGACTGCGCGCTGCCTGGCGCGGGCACGAGAAGCAAGCTGACGATCGTCACGGCCGCCATGGCGCGGGCGACGGCCCCGAATCGAAACACCGCCGGCACTTCGCAGACCCATATAAAGAGCTAATCTTCTTTTCGGCAAAATAAGCGATTCCCCATTGATTATACCGACATTGCGCCGCATGCAGCAGTGCTTCCAACGCGATATGGCCGGCGAGCCGGAGGCACCATGCAAGCGCTCCGGGTATGCCAAATACCCGTCCCCGGCTGGACGCCCGTGGTCCTGCTGACCATTGAAACACCCGTTCGCGCCACGGAGGTCGAGGAACGTGCGGTCGCGGCCGCGAAGCGGTTCTTCCCCGACGCCACGGGCTCCATCGGCGCGGATCGCCATCTGCGCCTCCAAACCAGGGATCCCCTGCCGCTGCGCAACCGCATCTGGGAGCTTCGCATCATTGACACGTTTCGCGGCCAGGTCCTGCATGGGGTCACGCGGGACGGCCGGAGCGCCTGGTTCCGGCTCAGCAAGCAGGCCGCCCTTGAGGGCAAGCTGAGTTTCCCGCCGACGGTGCACGGACTCGGCGACCTCGCGATCACGGTGGACGTCGAGGACGACGACCCCTGGCCCGACGCCGAGGCGTTTGCGTGGTGGCTGTGCCCCGAGACCAAGGACGGGGAGATCGTGGGCCCCACCGACTAGAACCCGGCCGACGCGCATCCGGTCGGTGCGGTCGCTCGGGCGATTCGGGCGACCTCGATCCAGGTGGCGTCGTCGCTGGTGTACGCGACCCACGATGTGTCGCTCTGGCGGGCGTGGCCCCGGTGGTCACGGTGGTAGAAGCCCGGGTTCACGTCGGCGAGGTGGAGTTCCTGCCGCTCTCCCGCCGCCGTCACCGCTGCCGGCGAATCGAACTCCGTCCAGACCCTAGAGCGCCCGCCACGGGGCCGCCCTCCGGCAGGAGCCCTAGCGCTTCCAGATGTACTGGCACGCCCGGCAGGAGTACTCGTTGGTGATGAGGTGCATGTCCACGTCGCGGTTGCCGCAGCGGGGGCAGCGGAAGTACACGAACGGGCGGCTGCTGCGTCCGCCGCGACCGGGGCGGGTGTGCTTCGTGGCGCGTTTTTTGTGCTTCTGGCAAGCCGAGTTCACGCAATAGTAGCGCTTGCCGTCGTCCGTCAGGTAGCAGCCGAGCTTCTCACAGACCGGGGGCAGCTTGGTGCCGAAGTACTTGTCCACCTGTTGGCCGACCTTCGGCGCGCCCTGGGGCGGCTCGGCGGGCGCCTTGGCCCGCATGGCGTCCTCCAGGAGCTTGCGGGCGCGGCGGGTTGCGGCGTCGCCCTCGCTTTCCTGCTCGTCCTCCGGCTCATGGTCGGGGCCGTCGGCCACCATGAGCAGGAGGAGCCTCACGGCAGCGGAACCTCCAGGCTCATCAGATCCTGGGCGAGGACCGCTTCTGGGAACGTGGCGCGGGCCTCTTCGAGAACCGGCTCCGCGTCCTTGTAACGAGGAGAGATGTGGGTGAGCACGAGCCGCTCGGCTCCGGCCTGGGATGCCGTTTCGGCCGCCTCGCGGGCGGTCATGTGGCGCACCTCGCGGGCGCGGTCGACCAAGTCGTGCGTGAACGTCGCCTCACAGATGAACACGTCCGCGTCGCGGGCGGCTTCCACCAGCGACGGGCAGGGCTGGGTGTCGCCGGAGTAGACAATGCGACGGCCGCGGCGGCCCGGCCCCAGCACATCGTCGGGGGAAATCGTGCGGCCATCAGGCAAATCGACGGCCTGGCCCCGCTGTAGCCGGCCAAACAGCGGCCCGACGGGGACGCCGAGTTCGATGGCTTTGGGGCGGTCGAACTTGCCGGGCCGCGGGTTTTCCTGCAGAACGTAGGCAACGTTGTCGATGGAGTGGTCGGTCTGGTGGACCTCGACGCGGTAGCCGTCCATCTCCAGCACGTCGCCCGGCGCCACCTCGCGGGTGTAGATCTCGTAGTCGCGGGTCCAGCCACCCATCTTGCGAAATGCGTCCACCATGCGGGTCAAGCCGCGGGGGCCGTAGAGGCGCAGGGGGCGGTCGCGCTCGTTGAGGGCCATCGTCTTGATGAGCCCCGGGACACCGAAGCAGTGGTCGCCGTGGTAGTGGGAAAGGAAGATGTGCGTGATTTGCTGGTAGCTCAGGTCGCTCTTCTGGAGTTGGCGTTGGGTGCCTTCCCCGCAGTCGAAGAGAAGAACCTCGCCGCCGCGCTTCACGGCGACAGCCGACAGGCCGCGCTCGGCGGTCGGCCAACTGGCCCCGGTTCCCAGAAACGTCACGCTCAACTGAGCCATCCGGGCCGGTCGAGCCCGGCACCGCTTTTAACGGCGGCGAAGGCGGGGCATGTGAGGCGACGGCCGACGCTCCGCCGCCGGGCAGGTTGACCCCGGCGGGGGCCGCGTGGCAGCGGCGTTGCCCGACCACGATGGCTGGTGATGGGCTAGAGCAGGTGCCCGTCCATCGTGAAACGGGTGCATTCCTGTTCGCCCGTGTCGAAGTCGACCGTGCAGCTGCCGCCCTCGGCCGTCACCGCGCCCGCTTCGTTCAGCGTCATGCCGATCCATCCGTAGGTGGTGGTGACCAGCAGCTTCTCGCCCCAGCAGGAAACGGAGTCGCCCTCCGGCGGGTTGCACATCATCTCCCAGCTGGGAGCGACGAACAACCCGCCCGGCGCGCCCCATCCGCACACGTCGGCGGCGCCCGTGATCGTCATGCGCCCGACACCACCGTCGTCCGGATCATAGGTGAGGTGGATCGGCTCCGTGGACGCGCATTCGTCAAACGGCGGCGTCGCGGCTTCCTTCGTTGATTCGACATGCACGATGGCGATGCCCGCCGGTTCTTCGTCGGGCGCCGCGTTGGTCGGGAGCGCCGCGACCAGCACGATGAGCGCGATGGCGGTTGGGCAGAGGCGACGAATCTTGGCAAGCATGCCTTTGGAAACCAGGTAATGAATAAAAACAAGTGGCGGTGACGGTAATCCCGTGTGCAGGCGAACGACTGCGTGGCGCCGTGCGTCTGCGGCGCGCGGGCGCGGCGGCTATCGCCGCTCTAGGATCAGGTAATGCCGCGTCAGGCTGCGGTGGACGAACTCCTCGTGGTGCTCCACGACGCTGAAGCCGGCCGCCTGCGCCGCCGCCTGGAGAAGGGCGGCGTCGGCGCAGCCCAGGACAGCTCGACCCCCCACGGGGAGCATGGCGGCGAAGGCTGCGCAAGCGCGGTGGTAGAGCTCGCCCAGATCCTCCCGATTGGTGGTGCTAGCACGGCCGTAGGGGAGGTCGCTGACGATGCCCGCCACGGCGCCGACCAGCTTCGGCGTGTCCCCAACGTCGGCCGCAAACACGGTCCCGTCGAGGGGTTCAGGGCCTGCGTCGGCGAGCGCTCCCAGGGTCCCCTGGACCATGAAGGCGTCCAGGTCGCTGCCCCAGGCGTCGTGGCCGTCCAGGGCTGCCTCAAGGACGAACGTGCCGGTGCCACAGCAAGGATCATACACCCGGCTGCCCGGCGGTGCGCGGGTCAGGTGCAGGAGGCTGGCGGCGCGGCGTGGGTGGAGCGACACCGGACTGAAATGGTCGCGGCGCTCCGAGATGCGCGCCTCGTAGCGGCTGCGATCGATGGCGCCCGCCTGTAGCCCAGCGTAGAGACGCCCGCCGGAAGCCCAGCAGAAGACCCGCGCGTCGGGGGTGCGCAGGTCGATGGCGTGGCCAGCGTCGGCCATGGCAGCACCCAGCGTGCGTCGCAGATCGAGAACCGAATCGGCGTGGCGGCCGCCCACGCGCTGGATATCAGCGACCGCGATGGAGCCCGCTCCCGTCGCCGCTTCGCGGACCGCCTGGGCCAGAGCCGCCGCCCCTTCCGGGGTCTCGTCGGCCTCCCCCCACAGGTCCCCCCAGGCGTGGGCCAGGGCCATGCGCCCCAGCGCCGCCCGCGCAGCCGCCTCGTCAGCGGGCTCAACGAGCGCCACGCGCGCCTGGCACGGCGTAATCGTGGCGTCAGGGTCGTGCACGGCCAGCAGGGCCCGGAGTTCAGCCAACGGCAGGCTTTCGTGCTCGCCGGAGAGGAGGACAGCCAGGGCCACGGCTGCGCCGAGCGCCAGCAGCGTTTAGGTTTGGTCCCCGAGGATGTCCAGCGCCGTCGGGCTCGGGGGAACATCGCGGGCCCGGCCGCCGCTGCCCAACAGGTCATCCAGCACCGGCAGGCTGACACCAAACCAGTGGCGCTCGCTGCGATGGTGGTGCAGCAGGTGCCGCGCGCGCAGCCAACGCAGCCAGGGGGCACGCAGTGACGCGCCGACGCGGTGGGCCGTGAAGTGAACGTACTCGTAGTACGCCATGCCCGCCAAGACGCCCGCCAGCAGGACCAGCGCGGCCCCGCCGGGTAGCACCGCCCAAAACGCCGCCAAAAGCGGTGCGGCCAGGATGGCCGTGGACGCCGGCAAGAAAAGCACGGACAGGTCGCGGGGCCGCAGGTGGTGGTTGGCGTGGAAACGACTGAGCCGGCGGGCGCGACGGGTTCCAGGCTCGGCGTGGAGAATCCACCGGTGCAACGCGTACTCCAGCACCAGGAAGCCCAGGAAACCGACCGGGAGCCACGCCAGGTCGGCCGGCGATCCCATGACCGCAGCGCCGACGCCCGCCGCCGCGGCGGCGAGCCATTTGGGCCACATGCGCCCGTGCAGGA
>JBFJYU010000204.1:0-6296 GCA_041622435.1 Thermoplasmatota archaeon
GAGGGGTTGTGGAGGCGCACGACCAGGTCTTCCGTGGCGCCGCGGTCGAAGCGCTGGGGCTCAACGCCGACGATGCGCAAGTCGGCCGTGTCGACCACGTGGATGGAAAGCGTGTGGGCGAAGCTGCTGTAGGGACACGCGGCGCCGCTCACGTCGCAGTACTGGATGAAGAGCTGGACAAGGTACCGTCCGGTCGGCATGTCTGGCGCGGCGGCGACCTGGAGGGCGCGGTTGCCCACCTCGCCGGCACCCAGGCTGCCCGCGATGGCGGCCCCGGCGCCGGTGAAGGTCAGACCCGCCGGCGCGTCGGCAACGGTCACCGAGATGCCGCCTGCGGGGTTTCCCCCGACATTCGTCAGCAGCACGTTGAGCAGCCCCTCGGTGCCCGGCGTCAACGTGGCGGGATCGAGCGAAGTGGTGATTTGAAGCCGCGCCGGAGCCACCACTTGGGCCTCGGCTGGCAGGGCGAGCAACGCGAGCAATACGACAAGCACGATGCCGGCGGCGCGCGTAACCCCCGGCCGGCGTGACCTACGCATCGTCGATCCTCCCGTCGCGCAAGTGGATGATCCGGTCGGCCCGCCCCGCGACCTCGGCGTCGTGGGTGACGATGATCAGCGTCGTTCCCGCGTCGTGGCGCTCGCACAACAGATCCAGCACCTCCGCGCCGGTGTGGGTGTCCAGGTTGCCGGTCGGCTCGTCGGCGAGGATGATCGACGGCTCGTTGGCCATGGCGCGCGCGATGGCGACGCGCTGACGCTGGCCACCGGACAACTCGTGCGGCTTGTGGTGGACGCGCTCCTCCAGCCCCACCACCCGCAGCAATTCGGCCGCGCGTTGACGGCGTTCGCGTTGCCGTACACCGATCACGGCCATCGGGAGCGCCACGTTGTCGAGGGCCGTCAGGGTCGGATAGAGGTGGAAGTACTGGAACACGAAGCCGATGCTGCGGGCGCGAAAGCGCGCCTGGGCCCGGTCGCCCAGCTTGTCGGCGCGGCGCCCGGACACGAGTAGCCGGCCGGATGTCGGCTTGTCCAGCAAACCCATGAGTTGGAGCGCCGTGGACTTGCCCGAGCCCGAGGGCCCGGTGACGGCGACGAACTCCCCCTGGCCCACTTGGAACGTGACGTGATCGAGGGCGTGGACCTCCACATCCCCGGTGCGAAAGGTCTTGGTGACGCCTTCGAGGGCGATGGCGGGGGTACCCGCGGCGGGCCTCGGCGCGGGACTCATCACTGGAAGCTCGCCGCTGCGGGCTATTGATAGGTGGGCGCCCGGCCCTTGGGCCGCTCCTCCCCGCAGTCCCTGAACCTTTTCTCCCCGCACCCCTGGTCGGCCCGTTGCCTCAGGCGCCAACGGTCGGCCGGCCCTCCTGCGCCCCGGCTGGGCTCGTTGCCCGGCTGCCAACGGTCAAGGGTCGTGGCGCCCACTCGCCTTGTGGACCTCGTCACGCACGTCCTCTTCGCCGCTGCGGCCGTGTTGGCCGCCTGCGCCTGGCGGCGGGGCCTGCGCGGGCTCGACGATCGGGCCACGGCCCTGGCGGCGGCGGCCGCGGCGGCGGCGCTGGCGCCCGACCTGGACGCGTTCCTGGCGCCGCTGTCCTTGTGGCACCCCCTGTACTTCCTCCAGCACCGAGGTGCGACCCACAGCCTTCTCGGCGCTCCGCTGGCCGGGCTGGCGACCGTTTGGGCCCTCGGCCGCCTCAGCCGGCGCTGGAAGCGTCTGTGGGCTTGGCGCTGGCGGCCCGGGTTCCCGGCGGCGATCCTGTTTGGCAGTTGGAGCCACCTCTTGCTGGACGGGGTGGCCCACCACGGTGTTCCTGCGCTGTGGCCGTTCGTGGACCGCGCGTACAGCCTGGAGGTCTACTACTGGATCGTGTGGTGGCTGGCGCCGGTGTCGCTGGTGCCCCTCGTGCTGCGCTGGCGTGGCCGCTGGAGCAACCTTCGGGTCCTGCAAGCCGGCGCGGTCGTGCTCGTCGTGCTCGTGGTGCTGGCTGGCGTGCGCCTGGCGGCCAGACCCGACGTGGGCGCCGACGGCGAGGTGTACTCGCAGAACAGCCCATTCGAGTGGGTGCGCGCCCACCGGGAGCCCAACGGCACGTGGCGTCTCGAACTGGTTCGCGGCCCCGCGATCCTCGATCGGGCGTGGTACGAGGCGTCCGTTGCCGGCGAGGCCGGCTCAGCCGTTGACGATGTGCGCGCGACGTTGGCCTACCGGGGCTTCGTGATGGCCTCAACCGGCCCGTTGGTCGCACGGGCCGAGCCCGGCCCCGGCGGCTGGAACGTCACCATCATCGACGCCCTGCAACGCTTCGAAGTGCGCCAGGCGCCGACGTGGGCGCCCGAACGGTACGTGGAGCAGGCGGGCATCCTGGAGGCGCGTGTCACCGCCGACGGAGTCCGCATCCTACGCAGGTAACGGACCTCGGGGACCCCGCCGGCCGCACATGTCTTAAACCCCGGCGGCCACAAAGGGTTGTTCGCCTCTGCGGCGGAGGGTTCGACGTGGCAACCGGCTTCGCTCCAGAGATGGTCGCATTCGGCGCGGTGGCGGCACTCATCCTGGTTGGCTTCGTTGGCAACGTCATCTTCGCGCGGTACCGCATCAACGACACGCTGCTGTTGATCCTGGTTGGCGTCCTCGTCGGCCCCGTCTCCTGCCGGGCCTTCTCGGATTGCCTGGTTGCCCCCGCGTCGTTGCAGGCCATCACCCCCATCGTGGGGCCCCTTGCGCTGATCCTGATCCTGTTCGACGGCGGCCTAGCCCTCAAATTCCGCGACCTGGCCCACGGGGTGGGTGCTGCGGCCATCATGGCGATCACCGGCTTCACGATCACCGCAGCCGCCATCGGAGCGCTGGCCAGCGTTCTGCTTGACGTCCCCTACATGACCGGCCTCATCCTGGGCGCCATCGTCGGCGGCACCAGCGCTGTCGTGGTCCTTCCCAGCCTCGTCCACCTCAAGACCAACGCCAAGACCACCACCGTCCTGTCCCTCGAATCGGCCATCACCGACGTGCTCGTCGTCGTCATGGCCTTTGCCTTCATCGCCATCGCCGTCGCCGGCCAGGGCCCCGACCCCCAGAGCCTCGCCGGCACCCTGGTGACCACGTTCATCGTGAGCATCGTCATTGGATCAGCCGCCGGCGCCGGCTGGCTGGCCGTCAGCCGCGGAATCGTCCAGAAGCAGTACGGCTACATGGTCACCCTCGGCGTCATGTTCGGACTGTACGTGCTGGTCCAGTTCCTCCTGGAAGACGGCCCCGGCGGCGGCCCCCTGGCGGTCCTGGCGTTCGGCATCGTTCTGGGCAACGGGCAAAGCCTCGGCCCCTGGTTCAAGAAACGCGCCGACGCCACGTTCAGCACCGGGTTCAAGCGCTTCCAGGCCGAGATCGCATTCCTCGTGCGCACCTTCTTCTTCGTCTACCTCGGCATCCTCGTCGACCTGGACCTACTCACAGACCCGTTCATCTTCAGCGTCGGCCTCGCCCTCTTCGTCGCCCTCGTCGCATCCCGCTACCTCGCTGTGGCGGCCACAACCCGCAGCCTGCGGCTCGACGAAGACGGAGGCATCATGCTGGCCATGATGCCCCGCGGCCTCGCCGCCGCCGTGCTGGCGGCCCAGCCCGCCGAGCAGGGCGTCGGCGGCACCGAAGGCTTCGTCGCCCTCGCGTTCCTCCTGTTGGTGCTCACCAACCTCGCCACCACCGTCGGGACATTCACGTTGGAGCGCCGCCGCAACCGAGGCGACCAGGAGGAGTCCACGACGAAGCGCGCGTTCCTCCCGCGCGCCGCCACCGACGAAGAGCTCGAAGAGGCCAAGCCCACGCGCAAGAAGAAGCGAGCCCCATCCAAGGGCAAGAAATCACAAGTCAAGGTCGTGGGCCGCGGCCTAGACCCCAAGACCCGCAAGTGAATCGCGAGCCGCACCTCAGTCGTGTTGGACGCTCTGAACGACGCGCAGGTCGTGCAGGCTCCACGCCGGCGCCTGCCCAGGCCGGGCCGGTGACAAACGCGTGCCCAGATCAACGGCCGCCGCTGCCGCCGCCAGGAGTGCCGCGCCATCGATGGGCGCCCGGTGATAACCTTGCAGCGTGACCGTTACGTCCAAGCCAGCCCGGCCAGGGGGGCCAGCGGGGCCAGCGGCACCCCCGCCGGTCTCGCCGGCATCGAGGGGCGCCGCCACATCCGTGAAGCAATCCGTCAACTGGTACGGCGCCAGGCCCGGCAGGATCAGGTGCGCCGTCTTGGCCGCCTGCAACGCCGCCGACTCGGCGGCTGATGCGGCGGCTGTTACCGCAGCCGAGACGACCGTAACGCCGTCTTCGGCCTCCTCGAGGACAACAACGGCAGGCGGCACCAGCAGACGCACCCGCGCCACCGTCATGTGGCGCCGCAGGAAGGCGTCGCTGATGTCGCCAAGCATGCCTACTCCAGCGCCCGGACCATCGCCTGGGCCGCCTTGCGGGCCTGACCAATGGCCTCAATGATACTGCTGGGGCCCAGCACGATGTCACCGGCCGAGTAGATGCGGGGGTGGCTCGTGCGACAGTCCTTGTCCACCTTGATGTCGCCCCACTGGGTCATGTCAACGTGGCCGTCGAGGGCCTCGCGCACAGGGCTCGGGTTCTGACCCACGGCCAAAACCACCTGGTCGGCGGCGAGCAACAGGTTGCTGCCCGGGATCGCCTCGGGCCGGCGGCGACCCGACTCGTCCGGCGGACCAAGCTCCATCTGGGCGCACTCCAGCGCCTTGACGCGGCCCTCGTCGTTGGCGAGAATCCGCATCGGATTGGCCAACAACAGGAATCGCACGCGCTCGTCCTTGGCCTGGACAACCTCCTCGGGGCTCGCCGTCATCTGGCGGCGGCCGCGCCGGTACACGATATAGACGCTCTTGGCACCCAGGCGAAGGGCATTGCGACTCACATCCATGGCGGTTGAGCCGCCGCCAATGATCACGATGCGCTTGTCCTTGAGATCGTACTTCTCGCCGAGCTCCATCTTGCGCAGCCAGTCCACGGCGTGCGAGACGCCGGGCAGGTCCTCGCCGGGAACACGAATCGACTTGGCGCTGTGGCACCCGACACCCAGGAACACCTGGTCGTGCTGGCCCAGCAGGTCCTCAATGGACCGGCCGTCGTCGCCGAGGCGCCACTCGGTCTCGAAGACGACGCCCCACTCGCGCAGCTTGTCCATCTCCTTGCCGATCACCTCGGGCGGCAACCGGTAGTCGGGGATGCCGACAGCCAGCATGCCACCGAGCTTCGGCAGCGCCTCGTAAACGGTCACGGCGTGGCCCTTGCGAATCAGGTCGTAGGCAACCTGTAGGCTGGCCGGGCCGCTGCCGACGACGCCGACGCTCTTGCCGGTGGGCTCGGGCTTGTCGATCTGCGGCCACTGCCCGTAGTCGAACGCCGCCCGCTTGAGCGAACAGATGGCCACGGGCTCGCCCTTGATGCCAACCACGCATGAGTCCTCGCAGGGGTGGAAGCAGGTGCGACCCAGGGTCCCGGGCAGCGGGTAAGTTTCCAGCGCGATGGCCAGGCTTTCGTCGAAGTTGCCCTCGGCGATGGCCTGGATGTACTCCGGCGCCCTGGTCAGGGCCGGGCACGCGAACGTGCAGGGCTTGGTCTTGCAATCGATGCAGCGCTCGGCCTCCTCGATAGCAAGCTTGCGCGTGTAACCAAGGATGGCCTCGTCGTAGGTCGTGCGTCGCTCGACGGGGTCCAGTTCGGGCATCGGGACGCGGTTCGGGTTGAGCGCCATGGGCATCGCCGCGCCGAAGCTGATTAAAAACAGCCTCCGGCAGAGGGGACCAGGGGAGACGATACAAGACCCCTTCGACCCAGCGCTGGGCTCGCTGGACCCGCCCCACGGCCTCGTCGCCGGTGGCGACGAGGCGAGATGCAGCACGGGTAAGTCGCCTCAACACCGACGGAACGTTGCCCCGCCAGACCAGCCCCACGGCCATGGGGCACCCGTGGCGCGCAGCGGACTCAACGGGCTGACACCTCGGCGGCCCCGGCGGCCAGTCAGGTCATTCCCGCGCGGGCTACGCGAAGCTCTGGGCGATGCGAGGTCCGATGATCTGCAACAGGAACATGCCCAGGATGGCGAACGAGAGGACCCCTGCCGCCGTGCCGACCATCTTGTCCCGCCGCTCCGGGTCCATGCCGGGCCGAACCTTGGCGACGAGGCCTCCGAAGGCATCCCGGAAGATGTGGCCGCCGTCCAGCGGCAGCATGGGCAGGATGTTCGTGAGGCCCACCATGAGGTTGATCCAGAAGACCCAGTA